>CAZEHT010000026.1:2052-39815 GCA_964511995.1 uncultured Mycobacterium sp. | reverse complement strand
GGATACCTGCGCACTGGGCGTGGATGTCGACACCGGGGCGATTCCCGACCCCGAGGCCTTCTATCGATGCCTGGCCGCCGGATTCGACGAGGTTCTCGCGCTCAGCCCCGCGTGACAGGCATCGTCAAGTTGTTGGCCTGGCGGTAGTGCTGCGAAGATCGGTCGTTGTGGCGGGTGCGGCGAGGTACAAGGGCTATCGGTTTCCGATCGAGCTCATCGGGCATGGGGTGTGGTTGTATCACCGGTTTGCGTTGAGCCTGCGCGATGTTGAGGAGCTGCTGTTGGCTCGCGGTGTGGTGGTCAGCCACGAGACGGTCCGGTCCTGGTGTGCCAGGTTCGGGCCGGACTACGCCAAGAAGCTACGTCGGCGCCGTCCCCGCCCCGGCGACAAGTGGCATCTCGATGAGGTGTTCATCAAGATCAACGGCGCGACCCATTACCTGTGGCGTGCGGTCGACCAGGACGGCGAGGTGCTCGACATCCTGGTGCAGTCCAAGCGAAACAGGACCGCGGCCAAGCGGTTTTTCCGGAGGCTGTTCAAGGGCCTGCAGTACGTGCCGCGGGTGTTGGTGACCGACAAACTGGGCAGCTACGGGGTCGCTCACCGCGAGTCGTTGCCGTCGGTGCAACACCGCCGGTCGAAGTATCTCAACAACCGGGCCGAGAACTCTCATCAACCGACCAGGGTCCGCGAACGGGTGATGAAACGCTTCGCCTCGCCGGGGCAGGCCCAACGGTTCCTGTATTCGTTTGGTCATATCCGGGGCCATTTTCGGCCTCGTCGTCACCTGATGAGCGCACCCCGGTGGCGAAGCGAGATGGCCGATCGCTTCGAAGTCTGGAACGAAATCACCGCCGCTGCGGCGGCATGAAACCCCACAGCCAACACATCACGGCTTATGAGTCACCAACAACGACTGCGCCCCAACCATTCTCAAACAACTTGACGATGCCGGTACGGGCGGTGGCGGTGATTTCCGAAACCGTCGGCGGCCGGGTCGGGGTCAAAGCCAGCGGCGGCATCCGCACCGCCGCCGTCGCGATACTCGACGCCGGTGCGACCCGGGTGGCGATTCACCGCCGCCCGTCGCGATGCGGGCTGGGACAGCGCCCAGGCATTGATTACAACAAATAACGTAATGTAATGTCAGCTGCGTGTTGATTCCTCAAGATGAACTGTTATGCCACCAGTTGACCACGACGTTCGATCACGTCGCGCAGTCGGATCTGCGCTGGACCGAGCGGGTGGTGGTGTACGGGTTCGAGCTGGCCACCGGCGCCAATCTGATGACCGGCTTGGCCCGTTACCCCAACCGCAACGTCATCGACGCCTATGCGATGGCGACCGTTGATGGGCAAGCGCATGTGGTGCGCACCTCGCGGGAGATCTCGGCCGGCGTGGACGGGATCGCGTCGTGGTCGGTGAACAACTACACCTACCGGATCGTCGAGCCGCTGCGTTCGGTGCAGGCAGTGCTGGAGCCGGCGCCTGACTACGACCTGGCGATGGATATCACCTTTACCGGCACCTTCCCGTGCTATGAGCAGGCGCCGGCATTCTTCCGGCACCGCGGCCGCGTCCAGGAGGATGCGCGACGCTTCTACCAAAACGGTTCCGGCGCCGGATCGCTCACGGTCGCTGGCCGTCCCTTCGAGATAACCGAAGACGGCTGGTACTTCGCCCGTGACCATTCGTGGGGTGTGCGGCACGGCGGTGGCGGCGGAAACCTGACCCCGTCGCCGGTGCTGCCGCCGACCGAGATCCCCGACGGCGTGCTGTATTTCATGGGGATCTTCCAGTTCGACGACCGGGTCGTGCACTTCGCGCAGCGCGAGGACGCCGACGGGGCGATCTGGCACTACGAAGGCGAGATGCTCTACCCGCTCGCCGCTGGCCAGCAGAGCCGACGGATCACCACGGTGGAGCACAGCTTCACGTTCCGTGACGAGTTGCCCCGGGTGGTCAGTGGCGGCGAGGTGGTCGTCCACGTCGACGACGGCTCCACCCAGACCATCTCGTTTAGCCCGGTCAGCGACTTTTGGCCCGGTATGGGTGGCTACGACGAGTACCGGGGGTACGCGTCGGGACACTGGCGCGGCCCCAGCTTCACCGACTCGTTTGTCGCCGACACGACCGATCCGGCAGAGATCGCCAAGGTCAGCATGCTCAGCGAAACGTTCGTCATGGCTCGCAGCGGCGACGCCCAGGGCCATGGATTAGTCGAGATGGTGTTCATGGGCCGCAACGCCCGCTACGGCTACCCCGGCTACTGATGAGCGTCGCAGAACCGACCCGACCCGCCGGTGATGCGCTGCGGGTCCTGCTGGAACCGATTGTCCGCCAACACATCACCGGTGCGAACCGGGTCGTGAATTGGCGGGCGGCCGAACGCGGATTCTCTACGGAGACGTTCCTGTTCGACGCCGCTGACGGGGACGGCACGCCGCTGTGCAGCCTGGTGTTTCGCCGTCCGCCCGACGTTGCGTTGTTCCCCGATTACGACATCGCACGTCAGGCACTGGTGATGAACCGGCTGGGTGACACGCCGATTCCGGTGCCGAAAATCGCGTGGCTGGACCGTGGCGGCGAGGCGCTTGGCACGCCGTATCTGGTGATGGAGCACATGCCCAACATCGGCACCACCGGTGATTTCCCGTCGTATCACAGCGCCGGGTTGTATTTCGAGGCCACCGAGGACCAGCGGGCCAAGATGTGGTGGGGATGCGTGGACACGATCGCGGCGGTCCATGCTCTGGACTGGCGAGCGCTGCGGCTGGATAAGTTGCTCATGCCCGCCCGCGGAACGCACCCGCTGCAGCAGGTGGTGAACTACTACCGCGACACCCTGCAGTGGGCGACCGGCGGCAGCCCGCACCCGGTGTTGGCCGCGGCGGCGGACTGGTTGGTCGACAACGTCTATGAACCCGAGCACCTCTGTCTGTGCTGGGGGGATAGCCGACTGTCCAACGTCCTCTACGGGCCGGGCTTCGAGGTGGCCGCGGTGGTGGACTGGGAGTGCGCCTACATCGGCGATCACGAAGCCGACCTGGCCTGGATGCTGTTTACGGACTGGTCGTTCTCCGAGCAGCAGCAGATACCGCGACTGTCCGGTACTCCCAGCCGCGAAGACACCATCGCCCGCTACGAGGAGCTGACCGGGTGGCCGGTACACAACCTGCGGTACCACGAAGTCTTGGCCGCTCTCGCATTGGCCTGCCCGGTGCTGCGGATGCAGGCGCGGCTGGTGAGTCAGGGCTTGGTGGCCGAGGACCTGGACCTGGCCGGCTTTTGTGTGCAGCGCATCGAGCAGCTGCGATGACGGTAGATCAGCCGGTGGCCGAACTCTCACGCTGATCCGCGTACTCGGGGGGCGATGACGAGTACGCCAGCGCGGTCAGGGCGTCCGCGGTCCGATCACAGAAGGTCGCGGCGTCGTGCAGGCCGACGGTCAGGGCCCGGACCACCGTTGTGGCGACCAGGAAGTCGAACACCTCGTCGGCGCGGGCCTCGGCATGGTGGGCGGCCAGCAGTTTGGTGAGCAGCGCGCGCACATCGGCTGCGTTTCGCGTGGCCAGCCGCTCGTAGAGCCCTTCGTTGCGCTGGTAGGCCAACAGCAGTCCCGGGATCGCGGCCCGGGTGACGGGGTTGGCCAACTGGACCAGGAAGGCCGCTACCCAGGCCCGCAGGTCGGCCTGCAGATCCCCGGTCGGTGTGGGCAGCGGCGCCGGTTGGGCGTGACTGAACGCGGCATCCTCGATCAGGGCTTCCCGGCGGGGCCAGCGGCGATAGATGGTGGGGGCGCCGACGCCGGCGCGGCGGGCCACCGCGGTGATGGTCGTGTCCTGATAGCCGACCTCGGCCAGCAACTGCCGGGTGGCGGCCAGCACGTCAAGATCCTTCTGCGGGTCGCGCGGGCGGCCGGGCAGTTGCGGATCGGATTCCATGCCCAAAAATTTACACGCGAATGCTTGCTTCATTACGTGTTAGCTCATAACGTAATCTGAACTCTGTTACGACATAAGAGCGAGGTCGGCGGAGTCGAGCACGCCCTGGCCGCTAGTCGCCGCTCGTGACCGTGCCCCCCGCCGTTTGTCCGGGCACCGGGGGACCGCCGAGTCGGGCGTCTTAGCCACCAGGACCCGCTCCGGGTGGCAGTGGTTGCCAGGGCGGCGGCATTTGATCGATCGGTATCGGTTGCCAGGGCGGTGCCGGTTGCCAGGGCGGCGGCATCGGCATCCCCGGCGGCGCATGGTTCGGATCCCAGGCGGGAGGCGGAGGACGATCCACTGGAACCTGTTGGACCCCTTGCCAATACGGTGCAGGGGGAGGAGGCGGCGGGGCCGGTGGGTCTGCCAGTGCAATAGGCGCTCGCAAGGCCGCCAGCGCCGGCAGAGTTGCTGTGGACGTTGCCACGCGCCGTCGGGTCGTGTATGCAAAACTCATCATCCCGTATGCCCCTCGTTGGTTCGCCTGGCCATTACATGCCCGCAGCGGTGGGGAGACGTGGGTGTCCACGCGTGTGAGCAAACGCATTCTAAGCCGAAATCGTTCTTCACCTGACTGTTTTCGTCAGACAGCAAAGCTGGATTTGAGGTTTCGTACAGAACCGCCTGCACCAAGGTCGGGCGGTGTCGATCATGCCGGTGTGCTGCGCCGTTCGGGTAGATGGCGGTAGCTGGGCCCCCGCAGTGCCCCGCGCGGTGTCCCAGACTGACACCAACCTGAAACCGACATCACACCCGGGCGGGTGACCGCCGTCGCGCGCCCGACTACGATGAAACGCATCCGATCGGAGTCTGATCGAAGTGCCCGGCTGACATCGCCGAACATATTGGAGAGGCTTGTTGAGTTTGGATCGTCGTGCCCGCGGTGCGTGGCTGGCCATCGCACTGGCCGTGCTGGCCGTTCTCGGCGGTGTCGTGGTGACCAACCGGCAGGACTGTGTTGAGCACTGTGTGGTCGTTGCCGCCGAGATTCAACAGGTGGCCCAGCCGTCTCCCAACGAGCCGGCCCAGATCGAAGTGATGCCGACCCCCGGCTCCGATGACGTCGACCCGTTGACTCGTGTCCTGGTTACCGCTGAGACCGGCACGCTGCGCAGCGTCTCCATGGTCAACGATGCCGGCAAGACCATTCCGGGGACCATGATGCCGGGCAACACAGCGTGGCGGCCTGCGGCGCAGCTCGGATACGGACGCACGTACACCATGACGATCGCCGGACGCGGTCCCGGCGGCATGCCCACCCGCCAGACGTCCAGCTTCACGACGCTGAAACCGGACAACCAGACGCGCGTCTACCTCAACGCGGCCGGGTATCACCCCTTGCAGGAAGGGGCCACCTACGGCGTGGGGCTGGTCATCGTCGCCCATTTCGATGAACAGATCACCGACAGGGCGAATGCCGAGAGGCACCTCAAGGTGGTGACCAATCCCATCGTGCAGGGCTCGTGGTACTGGGTTGACGACCAGAACGCCCACTGGCGGCCTGAAAAGTATTACGCCCCAGGAACATCGGTAACCGTCAACGCGAACCTCTACGGAGTCGCGATGGGCGACGGGTTGTACGGTCAGCAGGACGAGCACGTCTCGTTCAAGATCGGCGACGCGCACATTTCCATCGCCGACGACAACACCAAGCAGGTCAGCGTGTTTGAAAACGGCAAGCTGATCCGCACCATGCCGACGTCGATGGGTAAGGGCGGCACCGAGACCGTCGCCGGCAGGACATTCTCATTCTGGACTCCGCCGGGCGTCTACACCGTGATGGACAAAGCCAACTCGGTGATCATGGACTCGTCCACGTACGGGCTGCCGATCAACTCGCGGCAGGGTTATCGAATTACCATCCCGTTCGCCACTCGGATCAGCACCGACGGCATCTACTTGCATCAGCTCAACGCCACCACCTGGGCACAGGGCAACACCAACGTCAGTCATGGTTGCCTGAATCTCAACGGCGAGAACGCGAAATGGTTCTTCAACTTCTCTGTGCCCGGCGATGTCGTGGAAATTCGCAACACCGGCGGTCCGCCGCAGAGAATGGAGCAGAACGGCGACTGGAGTGTCCCCTGGGACCAGTGGCGCAAAGGCAGCGCCCTGCCCTGACCGGATGCTCTGCGACGTCAGTCCTGGGCGTGGCGGTAGTGATCCCACCGTTCCAGCCGGGCCTGCAGGACGCTGACGCCGACCCCGAAGCCGGGCATCGCGACGGCCATCCAAACCCACGTCACTGCGTTCATGATCACCTCCCCGGTTGTGGTCCGATCGGCTGCGGGTGCCGTGGTGTCATCGACGGTAGGCAGTGGTGGTGCCGTACGCGCGAGTAGTTCGCTACCTGTCATCTGCGCGACCGACACTGTGAACCACTTCACATGGGGCGTAGCGTGTAGGTATCTCTGATACGGAGGGAGATGCGATGAAAGGCGCGCATCACGATCCTGTCGACCACGCCCGTACCACGCAGCCACACGCGGGTGAATCCTTTATCGACACTCTCTGGCTGCCCGGATTGTTCCTGATCGCTCTGGGAACAGTTTTGATTGCGTGCACGGTGGCGGCGACCGCCTATGGGCGGCCCGGTCTGTCGGTGATCCTCGGCCTGATCGCCGGTGCGCTCGTCACCGCTGGTGCATTGCTGGTGACGATCGAACATCAGCGAGTCAAGCGGGTAGAACGGCGGTGGATGAGCGATCACCCTGATCATGCTCCGCGCTCGCATGTGAGCTAGGAGGACGCTCCGAGTCAGACGGCTTGGGCCTCTTTCTTGCTGGCCTCTTTCTTGCTGGCCTCGCGGGCCAGAAGCCGGTCGCGTTGTTCCTCGAATTTGACGGCCTGGCGTTGAAGGACTTCCAGGTAGGCGGCGAGTTGCTCCCGGCGTTGTTCGCCTTGGGGACCGAAATCGTCACGCTCGAAGATCTGCCATTTGCGAAGCACCGGCGTCACGACCTCCTCAAGGTGCTGGCGCGGGTCGTAGATGCCGTGTTTGGCCATCAGCACACCGTTGCGGCGGAAGTCGGGCATGCCCTGGCCGGGCATTCTGAAGTTCTCGACGACGTCGGCGACCGCTTCGAGGGCCTGATCGGGAACAAGGTCGAGTGCGGCACCGCACATATTCCGATAGAAGATCATGTGCAGGTTCTCGTCGGCGGCCACCCGCTGCAGTAGCCGGTCGGCAACCGGGTCGTTGCAAACCCGGCCGGTGTTGCGGTGGCTGATCCGGGTGGCAAGTTCCTGGAACGTGACGTAGGCGATCGAAAGCAGGAAGTCGGTCTTGTGCCGCTCCTCTTCCTCGGCGGTGGCCCCGAACCCGTTGGTCACGTGTTGCATCCGGGCCTGTTCCAGGGCTATCGGATCGACCCCGCGAGTGACCACGAGGTAGTCGCGGATGACGATGCCATGCCGGTTCTCCTCGGCGGTCCATCGGCCGACCCAGGTCCCCCAGGCGCCGTCGAGGGAGAAATACTTCGCTGCCCCCCGGTGATAGGAGGGCAGGTTGTCTTCAGTGAGCAGGTTGGTGATCATCGCCGCTTTGGCGACGTCGCTGAGTTGCGATTGTTCCGGCGCCCAGTCCGCGCCGCCCGTGGCGGAGAAGTTGCGGCCGTGTTCCCAGGGCACGTAATCGTGGGGATGCCATGTGGTGGCCGCCGCCAAGTGCCGATTGACGTTCACTTCGGCGATGGGCTCCAGCTCGCGGAGCATCTCGGCATCGGACAACTCGCGGCGCATACTCATCCTTGGTCGGGTGGGGAGCGACGAGGGTCTGAGAAAGCCCCGTTGAATAGTTTCACATCGCCCTTTTCATGAGTCGTTCCGTTGACATTACCTGGTACATCCCCCGACCGTGGGACCAGAGCCGTGTGGTGGCTGTCGGCTCGGTGCGTAGGCGTCAGGACGGTGGCGCGCCTTCGCCCCGGTTGCGAAGGCGACGTGGCTTGAGCCGCGTCGTCGGCAGCGGGGGAGCCGGCAGCCACTGCGGCGTGCCTTGGTACCCGATCACCCTGTCGAACCGCTGCGACTGATCCTGCCACAATGTGCGGTATTCGACGATGTCCTCATGAGTGCGGCCGACGAAGTTCCACCACATCACCAACTCGTCGGTGAACGGCTCGCCGCCCAGGAGCAGGGCCCGGGCCGGTCTTGACCCGACGTTCTCCAGAGTCAGCGTGCGTGCCCCCGCGCCCTGGTAGGCCATCTCATGTACGCCGACCGTGGCGCCGGACATTTGCACGGCGCCCTCGTCGAGGATCAGCCCGTGTTCGAATGCGGGATCGAGGCCGAGCTCGACCGCCCCGCCGGCCGGAAGGTCCAGCTGCGCGCCCAGCAACGGCGAGAAGGCGTGCACCGGCGAACTCTGGCCCGCCAGCGAACCGAGAAACACCTTCAACACTGCACCTTCGTACGAAAACGTTGGGGGAGCGTAGTGGTCGAAACCCCGAGCGGTATCGCGCACGGAGTCGGGCAGCGCCACCCACAGCTGCACCCCGTGCAGCGTGGTGGTTGCCGGCGTCGATACCTCTGAATGGCAGATCCCTGCCCCGGCGGTCATCAGGTTCAGTTCGCCGGGATGCACCATCGCGTGCACGCCACCGCTGTCACGGTGCTCGATCTCACCCGCGAAAAGCCAGCTGACCGTCTGCAGTCCGGTGTGCGGGTGGGGCGGGACGTGCATTCCCGGCCGGGTCCGCACGTCTTCGGGCCCATAGTGATCGGCAAAGCACCACGCCCCGACCAGTGACCGGCGCCGTTGAGGGAGCGTGCGGCGCACGCGCATGGCGCGCGGACCACCGAGGGGCACATCGCGCGGCTCAAGAATCTCGACGTCGTTCGATGACCCGGCAACGCAATCGAATTCCATAGGTTCGATAGGTGCGGTTTCCAAGTTGCTCATCGTTGACTCCTACGACCAATGCCGACAGTACCGTGACCGCGCATTCGTCGGCGGGCATCAGTTGGGTGGGCCAGAGCGGATCCGGCGTTCGGGCGAATGCATATCACCTCATCGACGGCAGTGCCTGCTGAGTATTCCCTACCGTCAGTTCCCTCGGTGTCCGGCAATTCCACGCAGCAGACTGCTCACGCCGACCGCCCAGCGTCGGTCGACCGACGCCTTCGACTTGCCCAGCCAGCGGGCGCCTTCCTGGATGGCCAGGCCCTGTGCCAGGGCAAGCAGCACGTGTGCGATGTCTGTGGCGTCGCCGGTCAATGCCCCGGTGTCGACGCACTTTTGAACCTTGTCCACCAAGATCTGGCGGACGGCGGAGACGGCCGCCAGATCTGCTGGGGTGGGCTCGAAGTCGTTGAACGGCCGGGAGAACATCACCCGCGCCAGCGCCGGATAGCTCAGGCAGAACCGGCGGAAGACGGGGATGAGGTTCTGCAGATCGACGATGGGATCGGTGGTTTCGGGCACACACGCCAGCGCACCGCCCAGCCGCCGGAATCCCTCAAAGTACACCGCGCGCACCAAACCGGCTTTGTCGGTGAACAATTCGTACACCGCAGGCACCGACGTCCGAGCCCGTTCGGCCACCCGGCGCGTCGTTAAGCCGGACAGTCCATCCTCGCTGAGGACCGTGATCGCGACCTCAAGGACGTGATCAGCCAATTCGGGTGTGCGTTGCTTGGCCCTCGGCACGACCGGTCAGGCCTCGATGCCGAATTCGGCCTCCATGTTGTCGATACCGGCGCGCAGGCCCTGAAGTGCTTCGGCGCGGGCGCGCAGCTTGCTTGCGGCATGCGCTTTCTGGTTCAGGGTCGCGAATTCTCGTGCCGCTTCCTGCGCTCGTTCGCGCACCCTGTCGGCGGGGACCACCTCGTCCACCCACCCCGCGGCTTTGGCCGATTCGCCGAAGTACACGTTGGCGAGACCGACCGCCTGTTGGTAGGCCGACCGGGTGAGCCGGAGTTTGACGACTTCCAGCGCCGCATACGGCATCACCATGCCGATGACGACCTCGTTGGCCTGGATGTTGTAGCCGGGTGCGGTGATTCGATGATCGCCGCTGCACAGCAGGAACGCACCCATTGCGATCGCGTGCCCGGTGCATGCCATCACCACGGGCTTGGGGTAGGACAGCAGCCGGTAGGAGAGCTCGAACCCTCCGCGCAGCATCGCGATCGAGGCGTCGACGTCGCCCGATCGAAAGACCTTTAGATCGAACCCGCCGCTGAAGACTTTCTCATTGCCGGTGATCACCAGCGCGCCGACGTCATCGCGGTCGGCTTGATCGAGTGCGTCGTCGATAGCCTGCTGCATGTCCGGGCCGAGGACGTTGGCCTTGCCGTCATCGAGGGTGATGACCGCGACGGCATCGTCCTTGGTGTAGATGACCGGGCCGCTCATGGTGACTCCTTCGCCGGTGACCACGGGTTTCAGCACGACGTTACGTAACGGTGTTACGAAACGTCAATGCCGAGAACCTAGCCACCCATCAACATGCGCCACTGGTCCAAACTCGAAGCCCGGTAGACGTAATTGGTTCGCTTGACGTCCTCCAGCGACGCGCGGGTTTCCTCGGAATACCAGTGCCCGGGGAACACTGTCGGGTCACCGGACAGCGCCGCCAACTGCCGCAGGCTTCGGAACATGTCGTCGACGTTTCCGCCCGGGAAGTCGGTGCGGCCGCAGCCTTCCAGGAACAGGGTGTCGCCGGCCACCAGGCGTCCGTCGAGCAGGAAGCACTGGCTGCCGGGAGTGTGTCCGGGGGTATGGAGCAATTCGATGTCGATATTGCCGACGGCGACCCTGTCGCCATGGTCGTGCTCCGTGAGGTCCGATCTCGGTACTCCGGTGATGCGCGAAACCCAATCCGCTTCATGACGGTTGACGTGTATCGGCACGCTTCGGTGCTCCATCAACTCAGCCAGGCCCTTGAGGGTGAATCCCATCATGGTGCCGCCGACATGATCGGGATGATGGTGTGTCACCAGCACGCCGGACAATCGCATGCCGTCGGCTTCCAAGGTGTTCACCAAGTCCCCGGCGGCATAGGCGGGATCAACCACCACGCAGTCCCCCGACTGCCGGTCCCCGATCAGGTAGGCGAAGTTGCGCATTTGCGTCGCGATGATGTCGCCGGCGGCGAAGTCGCGCCCGGACAGCAGTTGTCGGAAGTAAAGACGGTCAGAAGAACTGGGGTGCGCCACACCGCAAGACTATTGCTCGTCGGTGCAGGTCAAAAAACCGCATGTCGCGGGGTGTTCGAGGCCACATCGCCAAAAGTCGCATCCGAAATGCGCAATTACTACCGTCGGCCTGGTGCAGTTGACCCGGTTCACCGATCTCGGCCTGCGGACCATGATGCTGCTGGCCGCCGGCGAGTCTCAGGATCTGCGGGTTACCACCCGCACGATCGCCGCGGCGGCCGGGGCGTCGGAGAACCACATCGCCAAGGCGGTGTCGCGGCTCGTGGAACTCGGCCTGGTATACGCCCGGCGCGGCCGCCTCGGGGGCCTGGCCCTGACCGACGCGGGCCGGCAAGCATCCGTCGGCACTGTGGTGCGTCGGCTCGAGGGCGATCGCGAAGTTGTCGACTGCGCCGGCCACCGGCCCTGCCCGCTCGTCCCCGCCTGCCGGCTGCGGCGTGCGCTGGCCGAAGCCAAAGAGGCGTTCTACGCCGAACTCGACCGCCACACCATCGCCGATTTGACCGGAGGCGCAACGCTTCCCGGGGCACTCCACATTGTGACCGAAAGGAATGCACGATGACCGTCATTTCACCCGAACCCGCCGCCGTACGCGACCGGCTAGAGCCGCAGCATGCCGAGATTGTCAAGGCGACGCTGCCGCTCGTCGGGGCGCACATCGGCGAGATCACCGCGGAGTTCTACCGAAGGATGTTCGCCACCCATCCCGAACTGCTGCGTAACCTCTTCAACCGCGGAAACCAGGCGCAGGGGGCCCAACAGCGCGCGCTGGCCGCGTCGATAGCGACGTTCGCGTCCCACCTGGTCGACCCGGCGCTGCCCCACCCCGCCGAACTGCTGTCTCGGATCGGGCACAAACACGCGTCGCTGGGTGTGACGGCTGACCAATACCCGATCGTGCATGACAACCTCTTCGCCGCGATCGTGGCGGTGCTGGGCGCTGAGACGGTTACCGCCGAGGTGGCAGCCGCCTGGGGCCGTGTCTACTGGCTCATGGCGGACACGCTGATCGACCTGGAGAGAAAACTCTATGCCGACGCCGGGGTTGCCGAAGGCGACGTCTTCCAGCGGCTGCGGGTTGTCTCCCGCGTCGACGACCCCTCCGGTGCCGTGGTACTCACGGTGGCTGGTGCCGTGTCGAATTTTGCCGCTGGCCAGTATGTTTCGGTGGGCGTGACGATGCCCGACGGGGCCCGCCAACTGCGCCAGTACAGCCTCATCAATACCCCGGGATCCGGCGAGCTGGCCTTCGCGGTGAAGCCCGTGGACGCAGATGCCGGCAGTCCCGCGGGGGAGGTGTCCAACTGGATTCGAGCCAACGTCGGCGTCGGAGATCTCCTTGATGTCACTGTTCCGTTCGGTGACCTGCCCACACCGGGCGATGCGCCGCTGATGCTCATCTCGGCGGGCATCGGCATCACGCCGATGATCGGACTGCTGCAGTACCTGGTGGACCAGGCGCCGGACACCGTCGTGCACGTGCTGCACGCTGACCGAGGAGACCGGAGCCACCCGCTGCGTGATCGCCAACGCAAACTGGTGGCCGCGCTGCCCAACGCGACGCTTGACATCTGGTACGAGGACGGGTTGACCGCCGGGCTGCCCGGCGTGCACGCGGGCCTGATGACGGTCGACACGGTGGCAGTTGCCGACGACGTCGAGGTCTACCTATGCGGCAACAACGGCTTCGTGCAGGCCGTGCGTGCGCAGCTGACCGCAGGCGGGGTGGCGAATGACCGGGTGCACTGCGAGCTGTTCAGCCCCAACGACTGGCTGCTGGATTAGCGGTGAGACACCAGGCACTGCGCTGCGGGGGATTTGTGGAGTCTGACCGGCGGTGGACGTCGGTCAGACTCCACAAACCACTGATGGCCTGGGGTTTGGCGTAGAAAAGCGCTAGACGGTACCCTCTTTAAGGCCCACGGCAGTGCGCGTGGACCACTGTCGAAGTTCGGCCCCCTTAGCTCAGTCGGTAGAGCGTTTCCATGGTAAGGAAAAGGTCAACGGTTCGATTCCGTTAGGGGGCTCGATGGGCGCCGAGCTGGCTGGCGGCGCCCGAGCAACATGGCGGTGTAGCTCAGTCGGTTAGAGCGAACGACTCATAATCGTTAGGTCGCCGGTTCGAGTCCGGCCATCGCTACAGCACACGACGAAACATGGAAGATAGAGGGCGGCAATCATGGCCTCCAGTACAGACGTACGGCCGAAGATCACCTTGGCGTGCGGGGTGTGCAAGCACCGCAACTACATAACCAAGAAGAACCGCCGCAACGATCCAGACCGCCTGGAGCTGAAGAAGTTCTGCCCGAATTGCGGCAAGCATCAGGCGCACCGCGAGTCCCGCTGACGCCAAGGCAGGATTCTTTGCCAGCGAGCGGACCCCGCTGGGGTTTGCTGAGGTCGACTAGGTAGGTTCTTGGGTCGTGGCTCTTTCCGAAAACATCGTCGGGATGCACTATCGCTATCCCGACCATTACGAGGTGGAGCGTGAAAAGGTCCGTGAGTACGCGACCGCTGTCAAGCACGAGGAGCCGTTCTATTTCGAGGACGACCTTGCCCGCGAACTCGGCTACCATGGCCTGCCCGCGCCGCTGACCTTTATCAGCGTATTCGGCTACAAAGCGCAGTTGGCGTTCTTCGACAATGCCAACATCGGAATCACCGACGCCCAGATCGTCCAGGTCGACCAGGCACTGAAGTTCCTGCTGCCCATCCAGGTCGGCGACAAGCTGTACTGCGACGTCTACGTACACTCCGTTCGGCAAGCACACGGCACTGACATCATCGTCACCAAGAACATCGTCAGTAACGACAAAGGTGACATAGTCCAGGAGACCTACACCACCCTTGCGGGGCGTAGCGAGGAAAACGGAGAGAGTGGCTTCAACGATGGCTCTGCGTGAGTTCAGTTCGGTCAAGGTGGGCGACGAGTTGCCCGAGAGGGTCATCCCGCTGACTCGTCAGGATCTGGTGAACTACGCCGGTGTGTCCGGCGACCTCAACCCGATCCACTGGGACGACGAAACCGCCAAGCTGGTCGGCCTGGACACGGCGATCGCGCACGGCATGCTGACCATGGGGCTCGGCGGCGGTTACGTCACCTCATGGGTTGGCGACCCGGGGGCGGTGACCGAATACAACGTGCGGTTCACTGCGATCGTGCCGGTACCCAACGATGGTAGGGGAGCAGAGATCGTCTTCAACGGCAGGGTGAAGTCGGTCGACCCAGAAGCCAAATCCGTGACTATCGCCCTAAGTGCCACCGCCGGAGGCAAGAAGATCTTCGGCCGAGCGGTCGCCACGGCGACGCTGGCGTAACGGGTTTTTCGATGGCGATCAAGACCGACATCCGGGGCATGGTCCACACCTACGGCGACTACTATGTCGTCGGGCGTGAGAAGGTTCGCGAGTTCGCGAAGGCCGTCAAGAACGACGATCCGTCATTCTACGACGAGGCCGCTGCGGCAGAACTGGGCTACGACGGCCTACTGGCACCGCTGACGTTCGTGGCCGGCATCGGGCTGCTGGTGCAGCAGGATTTCTTCCGCAGGATCGACACGGGCTTCGAAACGATGCAGATGGTGCAGGTGGACCAGCAGTTCGTCTACCACAAGCCGATCAAGGTCGGCGACAAGGTTTTTCCCGTCATGGAAATCTACTCCGTCAGCGAGCGCTTCGGCGCCGACATCGTGGTGACTCGCAACACCCTGACCAACGAGCATGGTGAGCTGGTACTGGAGTCGTTCACCACGATGATGGGCCAGCAGGGCGACGAGTTGACGAGGGTCAGGTTCGACCGGGAGAGCGGCCAGGTCGTTCGAGTAGCGGGTTAATCGGATTAGTAGTTACCACTTTCCCCGATGTACACTGGGACCTCGGGATTCTCCCAGATACAAGCGCGCTGTCCGACGGTTCGCGATTGACCGATCGGGGGGCGCGCGAGTTATGTGGAGCACAGGTGAATCCCGAAAACGAATGGTTGGCCCGCCGACCGGCGGCAACGGCGACCTGAGCGCGCGAGGGCGAGCAGTGCCGCACTAGCACCGAAGGGGCGTAGCTCAACTGGCAGAGCAGCGGTCTCCAAAACCGCAGGTTGCAGGTTCAAGTCCTGTCGCCCCTGCTGAATTGAATATTGCAATGGTGGACACTGGAAGGTGCCGACCAGCCAACGGGTACGACGAAGGAGGGTGCGGGTGAGCGACGAGCTCGACAGTGCTGACGCCGCGGCCCCCGGTACCGTGACGCCACGGCGTCCGGCCGGTAAGCGGGCGCGGCAGCGCACGCTGGGCACGAGCGCCGGCGAGGAGACCGCCGGTGCCGTCGACGTGGACGAGCGAGACGACGCGGACACGGCCGTCATAGCGGTCAAGACGCCGAGGAAGCCGTCCGCCAAGGGCGGGTCCCGCAACCCCATCACGATCATCGTGACCTACCTTCGGCAGGTCGTTGCCGAACTGCGCAAGGTCATTTGGCCTAACCGCAAGCAGATGGTCACCTACACCTCGGTGGTGCTGGTTTTCCTGGCTTTCATGGTCGCGCTGATCGGCGTGGTCGACTTGGGGCTGGCCAAACTGGTGCTGCTGGTGTTCGGCTAGACAGCCGCGCGAACTTCCATATCCGAGAGAGGACTGACAACCGTGACTAGCTTCGAGGGCGGCCTGCCCGCGGGTGAGTCGGGCGCGTCGACATCGGTGGATGAAGCCGCCGCGTCGGCAGTGAGCGAGCCTGAACAGGATCAGCAGGATCAGGATCCCGCGGTTGTCCTCAAGAAGGACCTGCGCAGCAAGCCGGGCGACTGGTACGTCATTCACTCCTACGCCGGTTACGAGAACAAGGTGAAGGCCAACCTCGAAACCCGCGTCCAGAACCTCGATGTCGGCGACTACATCTTCCAGGTCGAGGTTCCGACCGAGGAAGTCACCGAAATCAAGAACGGCCAGCGCAAGCAGGTCAATCGCAAGGTGCTTCCGGGGTACATCCTCGTGCGGATGGACCTGACCGACGACTCGTGGTCGGCCGTACGCAACACCCCGGGCGTGACCGGCTTCGTCGGAGCCACCTCGCGCCCCACGGCTCTGTCACTCGACGACGTCGTCAAGTTCCTCCTGCCGCAGGGCGCGGCCAAGAAGGCCGCCAAAGCGACTTCGACGGCCGCGCAGGGCGCAACCGCCGAGAGCGGACTTCACCGGCCGGTGGTCGAAGTGGACTTCGAAGTCGGTGAGTCGGTCACCGTCATGGACGGCCCGTTCGCGACGTTGCCGGCCTCGATCAGTGAAATCAACGCCGAACAGCAGAAGCTGAAGGTGCTGGTGTCGATCTTCGGCCGCGAAACACCCGTCGAGCTGACGTTCGGCCAGGTCGCGAAGATCTAGACGCCGAACGAAAGCGCGGCCCAGAGCCGTCGACGTCCGGCAATCCAGAAAGGACAAGCAATACCCATGGCCCCGAAGAAGAAAAAGGTCACCGGGCTGATCAAACTGCAGATCAATGCCGGGCTGGCCAACCCCGCCCCCCCGGTGGGCCCCGCACTCGGCCAGCATGGCGTGAACATCATGGAGTTCTGCAAGGCATATAACGCGGCGACGGAGTCGCAGCGCGGCAGCGTCATCCCCGTGGAGATCACCGTCTACGAGGACCGCAGCTTCACGTTCGCCCTGAAGACCCCACCCGCTGCCAAGCTGCTGCTCAAGGCGGCTGGAGTGCCGAAGGGATCCGGCGAGCCGCACAAGACCAAGGTCGCCAGGGTGACCTGGGATCAGGTCCGTGAGATCGCCGAGACCAAGAAGGAAGATCTCAACGCCAACGACATCGACGCCGCGGCCAAGATCATCGCCGGCACCGCTCGGTCGATGGGAATCACCGTCGAATAGACGACCCCACCCGTCGCGTCGGAACCAGGTCAATGGTCCTGCCTCGACGACAACCCCCGTGGGAGGGCTGGCATCGGCCCGTTAACCACACCTCCAAGAACATGATTGGAAGATCAATGAGCAAAAGCAGCAAGGCCTACCGCGAAGCAGCCGAGAAGGTTGACAAGGCCAGGCTCTACACCCCTCTGGAAGCTGCCAAGCTGGCCAAGGAGACGTCCTCGAAGAATCAGGACGCCACAGTCGAGGTTGCCATCCGTCTCGGCGTCGACCCGCGCAAGGCCGACCAGATGGTCCGCGGGACCGTGAACCTTCCCAACGGCACCGGCAAGACCGCGCGCGTCGCGGTGTTCGCCGTCGGCGACAAGGCCGAGCAGGCGCAGGCCGCCGGTGCGGACATCGTCGGCAGCGACGACCTGATCG
This sequence comes from uncultured Mycobacterium sp., assembly GCA_964511995.1. Taxonomy (GTDB): domain Bacteria; phylum Actinomycetota; class Actinomycetes; order Mycobacteriales; family Mycobacteriaceae; genus Mycobacterium. Next base: position 22,377 of record CAZEHT010000026.1, on the reverse strand, counting down.
AGAAGATTCAGGGCGGGTTCTTGGACTTCGACGCCGCGATCGCCACACCCGATCAGATGGCCAAGGTCGGCCGCATCGCCCGTGTCCTGGGACCCCGGGGTCTCATGCCCAACCCCAAAACCGGCACGGTAACCCCGGACGTCGCCAAGGCGGTCGCCGATATCAAGGGCGGCAAGATCAACTTCCGCGTCGACAAGCAGGCGAACCTGCACATCATCATCGGCAAGGCGTCGTTCGACGAGAAGAAGCTCGTCGAGAACTACGGTGCCGCTCTCGACGAGATCCTCAGAGCCAAGCCCTCGTCGTCGAAGGGCCGGTATCTGAAGAAGGTGACCGTCTCGACGACCACCGGCCCGGGCATTCCGGTCGACCCGACCGTCATCCGCAATTTCACGGAGGAGTAGGCCGAGGCGCGTGGCGGTGAAGGCCGTATCCGACCGTCAGGACCGAGGAGTAGGCCGAGCCGCCGAATCACACTCGGCGATCCTTCTGCGGAGAAATTCCCGGCCCGGCTCGGATGCGTTGATCTCCAGCGCCTTCCGGTACCAGATGGCTGCCTCGAGTGGTCGGCCGCCACGGCGCAGCAGATCGGCGCGGATCGTCGACGCCACGTTCGAGCGTGCCAGTCTGGGGTCATGGGCCACTTTGTCCAGCGCGTTCAGGCCGGCGTCGACACCGTCGCGAAAGCCGATGGCCAGTGCCCGGTTTGCCCGCACCACCGGTGAATCCGTCAGCGTCAGCAACTCGTCGTAGGCAACACAGATCGTCACCCAGTCGGTGATGCACCAACTCGGCGCCGTCGCATGCGCGGCTGCGATGACCGCCTGTGGATAGTACGGGCCGGCCGATCCGCGGGCCGCCAGCAGCCGCGCCAGCCCGCGGGCGATGCGGTCACGGTTCCAGCGGGTCCGGTCCTGCTCCTCCAGGGGCACCAGGGCACCGCGGGCGTCGACGCGTGTCGACCGCCGGGAATCGTGCAACAGTACCAGGGCCTTCAACGCGTGGGCGTCCAACTCCGAGGGCATCAGGGTGCGCAGCTCACCGGCCAGGCGTACGCCCTCGTTGCAGAGTTCGTCGCGAATCGCCGAGGGGCCCGCGGTGGACCAGTAGCCCTCGGTGAACACAGAGTAAATGCAGGAGAGAACATGTGGCGTGCGCTGTGGGAGCAGCTCGCCCGGCGGTACCCGGAGCGGAATGTTGGCGCTGCAGATCTTCTGCTTGGCGCGGGTGATGCGCTGCGCGACGGCGGTTTCGCTCTGCAGCAGCGCGCGGGCGATCTCGGCGAGGGTCAGGCAGACACGAGTCGCAGGGTGAGCGCCAGTTGCGAGGTTCGTTCGAGGGCGGGGTGAGCGCAGGTGAACATCATCCGCAGCTCGTCGTCGCGCACCGGATGCGGGTTGGCGTTCTGGGTGCGGGAACGGATGTCGTCGATCACCGAGGCGGCCAATTCTTTTCCGGGGCGGACGGATTCACGACGAAGGCGGTCTCTGGCCCGGTTGCGCGCCACCGTCAATAGCCATGCGGCAGCGTTGTCGGGATTCCGCTGGCAGGCCAGACGCGCAGGGCCTCGGTGCAGGCCTCCTGGACGGCATCCTCGGCAAAGGTGCGGTCTCCGCACCAGCGGGCGACCGCTGCGACGGCCGGACCCCACTCGCGCCGGAAGATGTCGTCCAGGTTCGACGACACGCCGTCAGAGTCCTGAAATCCCGGCCAGACGGCGCAATTCGACGGCCGAAGCGGGAATCATCGAAGCGACCTTGATCGCCTCGTCGCGGTTGGCGGCGCGCAGCAGATAGAAGCCGCTGGCGACCTCCACACCCTCGGCGAACGGCCCGTCGGTCAGAACGGCCTTGCCGTCGCGCACGCGCACCGTCGTCGCCGTGGCGGGCGGCCGCAGCGGCGCGCTGCCGAGGATACGGTCGCCCGCAACCCTGCCGAACTCGGCATGCTCGCACACATCCCCTGCTCGAATTCCTCGGAACTGGGCGGGTTCACGTTTTGCGCGAGCGCGTCGCCGGCACGGATGGCGTGGTGGGCGTAGCGGTGGAAGGTTCGACAGGCCGCCATCTCGGCTGCGCCCTCTTCGGGGGTGAGGTCACGTTCGGTGTGTGTCAGCAGTGCCAGGTAATACATGGTCGCGTCCTCCGGTCAGCGAGCGGAAACGCTGTGTCCCCCTCTCTACCGGTTCGACGAATGGCGCTGCGCCAATCCGACAGTTCCGCGCGACCAGACGCAAGTCCGGGGGTGTCAGGCCGCGGCGCCGCGCTTCAGGTAGGTCACCAGGCTCACGTCGAGGCACTCGTCGACGAAATAGTACTGGCATCCGGTCAGGTACCGCATATAGCGGTCGTAGTTCTCGTCGCCGGCGGCCGCGATCGCGGCGTCCTTGTTCTGCTCCAGTCGGGCGGCCCAGATACCCAGCGTCTTGATGTAGTGATTGCGCAGGGACAGCGGCTCCGGTACGACGAATCCAGCCTTTCGGCCGTGCTCGACCATCATGTCGGTGGTGGGCAGCCGGCCGCCGGGAAAGATCTCGGTTGCCATGAACTTGATGAACCTGGCCATCTCGAACGTCAGCTTCTTGCCGCGAGAAACCAGCTCCATCGGGTGATAGCTGACACTGCTCTGGATGGTCATCCGGCCGTCGGCGGGCAGTATGCCGAAGCAGTTCTTGAAGAAGTCGTCGTAACGTTCGAATCCGAAGTGTTCGAACGCTTCGATGGAGACGATGCGGTCAACGGGCTGGTGGAACTGCTCCCAACCCTCGAGTCGTACGTCGAACGTGCGCCCGGTCTCGACCTTGCTCAACAGCTCGTTGCAATAGGCCTGCTGGTTCTTGCTCAGCGTCAGGCCGACGACACTGACGTCGTACTTCTGCATGGCGCGCTGCATTGTCAAACCCCACCCGCAGCCGATCTCGAGCAACGTCATCCCGGGTTCGAGGTCGAGCGCCTCGAGGTGCTGGTCGACGTTGGCGATCTGCGCGTCCGACAACGTGACGTTGGGGCCGGTGTAGAACGCGCAGCTGTACTTGCGCGTGGGGTCCTGAAACACTCCGAAGAAATCGTCCGACAGGTCGTAATGGGCTTGGATGTCCTCGAAGTGTGGACGCATCTCCTGGGTCTCAGCCACTGTTTGTCTTGCCCTCCCTGGTGCTCTCCGGAGCCGTCTCACAGGAACCTTACCTGCGTTCTGTCCCAAGCTATAACTTCGGTGCCGCATGTGCGCGGTGGTGTCGGCGATCGAAATTCGCGCCGATATCTCCTGCCGGGTGGGTGAAGCAGGCTACTGCGAGGGGTTGTCGGACGTATCCCGGCTCAGGTCGATCATGTGGCCCAGCCTGCGCGCGCACTGCCCGCGGTGAACGTCACGACCAGCTCGGCGACGATCTGTTCCCACAATTCCTCGGGCAGTTCATGGCCCATGCCCGGTAGGAGCACCAGTCGGGCTCTCGGGATCGTCCTGGCGATCGCCCGTCCGCCGGACGGGCGCATGAGCTTGTCGGCAAGGCCGTGGATCACGACGGTCGGCACGTTGATCTGCCGGTCGTATACCTCCAAGCTGCCGCTTCCAAGGATCGCGCCGAACTGGCGGGCGATCCCGACCGGGTAGTAGCTGCGGTCGAAGGACTCCTCGGCATCGCTGCGGATCCGCTCCTCGGGAGCCGGATAGGCGGGGCTGCCGATTATCCGGCTGACCCGCACGGCATTGTCGATGATGACCTCGCGCGGCGAACCCGGTTTTGGGCCCCTGATGATCGAGAAGAGCGCCCGCGGCGCCGGCGGCGGCAACGCAGCCCGGTTGTTGCTGGAGAAGATCACCCCCAGCGATACGGTTCGGGAGGCGTGACGAGCGGCGAACACCTGGGCGATCATGCCGCCCATCGAAGCGCCCACGACGTGGGCTTTGTCGATGCGGAGGTGGTCGAGCACCGCCGCGGCGTCGTCGGCCATGTGCTCAAGGGTGTAGACGGCGGGACTTGGTCTCCCGAGAAAGGACCGCGCCATCGCGCGGTACTGCGATCCGGTGACCCGCTGACCGTGGAGCTTGCTCGACAAGCCGATGTCGCGGTTGTCGAACCGGATCACCCGAAGTCCGCGCTGTACGAGCTTCTCGCAGAAGCCCTTGCGCCACAACAAAAGTTGCGCGCCTAGGCCCATGATCAGCAGGACCGCGGGATCGTTGGGGTCACCCATGTCCTCGTAGTGGATTTCCAGGTCACCCGATGCTGCCACTCCGGCACGGATGTCCATCACGCCTCGTCCTTCCCGCTTTCCGACGCGTCGGGGTCGTTCTTGTGTTCGCGGGTCACCTCGACCATGAAGTTGGCGAAGTAGCCGGAGAACTGTGGATCGCTCATCATCTGCCATCTCGGTGCGAGCAGTTTCATGTAGCGCTCGACATAGAGGAACTGTTTGCCAATCAGCACGAGTTCCCGCGGCAGCTTGACGTCGTAGGCGTCGGCCAGCGCCGAGAGTTGCCTGCCGATCTCGCCGTAGGACATGTCGCCCAGCGTCTTCATGGTCAGCGGTTGCGCGAATGCCTCCAGATCTTTGGCGGCCTGAGCCTCGGGTTTGGTGGCGCCGACCGCGCCCAGCAGCACGACGATCTTGCCGGCGGCCGCGTGGTCCTTCTTGACCAGCAGTGCGTAGATCAGCTCCCGCAGCAGCCAGCGAGTGCGCGGGTCGATGCGGCCCATGATGCCGAAGTCCAGGAAGACGATGCGCCCCTGGGCGTCGACCAGCAGGTTGCCGGCGTGCAGGTCACCGTGGAACAGGCCGTGCCTCAAGCCGCCCTCGAACGTGGAGAACAGCAGCGCTTTGACCAGTTCGGTGCCGTCGAAGCCCTGCTTGCGGATCGCTGCGGCGTCGTCGATGCGCACCCCGTGCACGCGCTCCATGGTCAGCACTCGCTCAGTCGTGAGATCCCAGTGGACCTCGGGCACCTTGATGTTCTCGCCGAGCGGTGACCCGTTCAGGCCGCTGACCCAGGCCTCCATGGACTGCGCCTCGATCCGGAAGTCGAGCTCCTCGGCGAGGTTGTCGGCGAAGTCGGCGACGACGTCCTGTGCCGACAACCTGCGGCCGAGTTTGGCCATTTCGACGACCTGAGCGAAGCGTTTCAGGATTTGCAGGTCGGCGGCCACACGCCGGCGGATGCCTGGCCGCTGGATCTTGACAACGACCTCCTCGCCGCTGTGCAGCGTGGCGTAGTGGACCTGGGCGATGGACGCCGAAGCGAACGGCTGCTCCTCGAAGTGTTTGAACAGTTTCGCGGGTTCGTCGCCGAGTTCCTCGGAGAACAGCTTGTGGACTTCGTCGGTGTCGGCGGGGGGCACCGCGTCGAGCAGGCTGCGGAACTCCCGGGACAGCGCCTCGCCAAATGCGCCCGGGCTGGACGCGATGATCTGGCCGAATTTCACGTAGGTGGGGCCGAGGTCGACGAAGGTCTGCGGAATCTCCTTGATCATCTTCAGCTGCCACGGACCACGTGCGGGCAGCCTTGTGGCGACGCGCGCCGCGGTACGTGTGAGCTGCCAACTTGTCGTTCCGATGCGGATCGCCTCGAACGGCAGTGGTACCCGATCGAGTTTGGCGACCTCCCGATGCTTGGTCGAACTCATTGCTTTAGTGTGCCAAACATCGTTTTTCGCACCAATTTGCCCGGTATTTCCTGGGGCGTAACTCCTTCGACGCATTCGTCGTTCAACGGCGGCAGGCGCTCGGGGCGCGGGGGCGCTGGACTTTGCCGTCGCGGGTGCTGTCAGCGCTTGCGGGCGGTCCTTGTCAGCGCATGCCATCGCAGGCGCAGCAGCAGAAGTCGGCGGTGGGCTTCGAAGGACAGCGCGAACGGATCGCGGTGTGAACGGCGGGGTCGTTGTGTCACAGTGCTTCCACTGTGGCATGAGATTTAGCCGTCGGCATCCGGTGCGGGTGCAAATCACCCCCCGACCACGGCTGTCACCAGCGGAACCCCGGGGCGATACGCCAGGTGCACGTATGAGGGGGCGTCGAGCCGCGCGAAGTGTGCGCGTTTGCCGACGGTGAGTGCGCCGACGTCATCACGACGCAGCGCCGCCGCCCCTCCGGCGGTCGCAGCCCACAATGCTTCGGCGGGTGTGAAATTCATCTCTCGCACCGCCACGGCGATGCAGAAGGCCATGCTGGTGGTATAGGAGCTACCCGGGTTGCAGTCGGTGGCAAGCGCTACGGTGACGCCACCGTCGATGAAGCGTCTGGCATCGGGATATTGCGCGCGGGTGGAGAATTCGGCCCCCGGCAGCAGCGTGGCGACGGTGGGGCCGGGGGCGGACGCCAGCGACTCGATGTCGGCGTCGGACGCGTAGGTGCAGTGGTCCACCGACGCGGCACCCAGCTCGACCGCCAGCTGTATCCCCCCGCCGGGGCCCAGCTGCCCGGCGTGCAACCGCGGTGTCAATCCGGCCTCGATCCCGGCCGCCAGGATGGTGCGGGTTTCATCGACGTCGAAAGCGCCGCGCTCGCAGAAGACGTCGATCCACCGGGCATAGGGCCGACTGGCGGCAAGCATCTCGCCCGCCACCACCCGGACGTACGCGTCGCGGTCCGCCCGGTATTCCGGTGCAACCACATGTGCGCCCAGATACGTGGTCTCCGCGGTGAATGCACCCGCGACCCGCAGCGAGCGGGCCTCATCCCGGGTGGACAGCCCATAGCCGCTCTTCGTCTCGAACGTGGTGACGCCGCCGCGGCGCAGTTCGCCGGCCAGCCGGCGCACATTGGCGCTCAACTGGGCATCGGTGGCCGCCCGTGTCGCGTCGACCGTGGTGGCGATTCCGCCGCCGTCGTACGGCTTCCCGGCCATGCGGGCGGCGAACTCGGCGCAGCGGTCGCCGGCGAACACCAGGTGCGCGTGGCTGTCGACGAATCCTGGGATCACGCTGCCTCCGCCGAGGTCGATGCGGCTGTCGGCGTCGGGAGCCTGGGTACGCGGCCCCACCCACACGATCCGGCCGGCATCGGCCACGAGCGCTGCGTCGGCGATGATGCCCAGCGGCGATTCGTCGCCCAGCGTCGGGTCGTTGGTGACGAGTTCGTCGATGCCGGTGTAAGCGGTGCTCACTGGACTACCTTCCTGAGGTCATCGCTTCTCATCGGTCCTCCATCAGCGCGTCGATGGCGGTCGCCAGTACCCGGCCCACATCGGGGATGCGCACATGGACCCGATCGGCCACCACGATGCGCCCGGAAATCACCACATCGGTGACATCGGCAGCGGCACAGGCGAATACGATGTTCTCCACGGTCGCGCCCCCGCCTGCGGTACGTACCGAATGCAGGTCCAAAGCGACCAGATCGGCGGGAGCCCCGGCCCGCAGCACGCCCGCGCCGGGGTCGCCCAGTGCCCGGTGTCCGTCCGCGGTCGCCGACGCCAGCAGCCTGACGGCGGGAAACAGACCGCGTTCGCGCCGCACCAGGCGTTCGTCGAGTTCGACCGCGCGGGCCTCCTCGAACAGATCGATGACGGCCTGGCTGTCCGACCCCAGGCTGAACGGACCGTCGATAAGCGCGCCGGCCGGGCCGACACCGTCACCGAGGTCGCGTTCGGTGGTGGGGCAGAAGCAAACTCCGGTTGAGGTGTGCCGTAAATCGTCGATGTCGCGATCGCTGAGATGGGTGGCGTGCACCGCCGTCGTGCGCTCGCCCAGCACGCCGTGCTCGCGCATCAGCGCCGTGGGGGTGCACCCGTGCACCGCCAGGCACTGATCCACCTCGGCGGTCTGCTCGGACGAGTGAATGTGCAACGGCGCCCTGTGCCGGGCGGCCCAATCCACGACGGTTGCCATCTGGGCCACCGGTACGGCGCGCACCGAGTGCAGCGCCGCACCGACGACGATGCCGGTACCGGCGGCGGCGTGCAGCGATTCGACGCGGCATGCCCAGCGTTCGGCATCGCCGTCGCTGAACCTCTGTTGGGGCCCCGCCGGTAGCGGGGTGCCGTCGGCGCCGGCGGTGAGGTAACAGGTGTCTAGCAGGGTGAGTCGGATGCCGGCGTCGTGGGCCGCGTCGATGAGGGCATGACCCATGGTGTTCGGATCGGAGTAGGGGCGGCCCGCGGTGTCATGGTGCAGGTAGTGGAACTCGCCGACGTTGGCGATGCCGGCCATGGCCATCTCGGCGTAGACCGCCCGCGCCAGATCTCGGTACCGCTCGGGCGTCAGCCGGCCCGCCGCGGCGTACATCAGACTGCGCCACGTCCAGAACGAGCCGCGGTCGCGCTGGGTACGCGAGCGCAGTGCCCGGTGAAAGGCGTGCGAGTGCGCGTTGGCCAACCCCGGGATCACCAGGCCGCGCAATGTGCGGCCGGACGGCGCGCTGTCGGGCCGCACCGCGGTGATCACGCCGTCCTCGACCGTCACCGCGACGGCGTCGGCGACGGTATCGCCACCCAGCCAGGCATGCTCGCACCACCAGGTCTGCCGAGTCGACGAAGCGGCGGAGGGACCAGGCCCAGGAGGAGCGAGGCGGTTGATGTCGGTCATCGCGTGACCCAGTCCGCCATCACCGAAGCCAGCGCCCGTGCTCCCGCCCGGCAGTCGGCGACCTCCGCGTGCTCCTCGGGCGAATGCGATACGCCCGTCGGGTTGCGGACGAACAACATGGCGGTGGGAACCTTCGCCGACAGGATCCCCGCGTCGTGGCCGGCGGCCGTCGACAATACCGGCACTTCGCCGAACTGGCCGGCCAGCACATTCTGGATCCGCCGGCGCGGCTCATCCGGGAAAAAGACTGTAGGCGAGAGGGATTCGGCCTCGACCTGGACCGAGGTGCCGTCCCGCCGGGCGTTGGCGGCGGCGTCTTCGGCGATTTCGCCGACCAGCGCCGACAAATCCTGCGCGTCGGGTGAGCGGGCATCGAGCCAGGCTTGGATCTGCGACGGAACGGCGTTGGCGCCGTTGGGTGTCACCCGTACCTTGCCGAACGTCGCCACGGCCTGCCTGGACGCGGCGTGGCACCGCGCGTCGTGCACCGCCGTGGCGAAAGTCAGCATCGGATCGTGCCGGTCGATCAGGCGGGTGGTGCCGGCGTGATTGGCTTGGCCACTGAACGTGAACCGCCACCTGCCATGCGGCCAGATGGCTGACGCCACGGCGATCGGGCGGTCGAGGAGGTCGAGTGCCCGGCCCTGTTCGACATGCAGTTCGACGAATACGCCCACCCGATGGACGAGGGCCGGATCCGGGCCGACGTGGCCGGGATTGCGCCCCGCGACGGTGAGCGCATCGGCCAGCGTGGTGCCGTCGCCGTCGCGCAGGTTCAGCGCGCGCTCCGGTCTGAGAGCGCCGGTGCTTAGTTGCGATCCGACGCAAGCTACTCCGAACCGCGCACCCTCTTCGTCGGAGAACGCGACCACCGCCACCGGAATACGGGGCGATACGTGATCGGCCCGCAGCATGTCGATGGCGGCGAAGCCCGACACGATACCGAGCGGACCGTCGAACGCCCCGCCGTCGGAAACCGAATCCAGATGCGAACCCGTCACGAACGCCCGGCGGGGTTCGCCGGTGTGCCCGGCCGGCAGCCACCACGCCCACAGGTTGCCGTTGCGGTCTTCCTCGACGGCCATGCCGCGCTGCGAGGCTTCCCCGATGAACCACTCTCGAAGCGTAAAATCCGCTGTGGTCCAGGCGAACCTGCGGTAGCCGCCGCTGGCGGGGTCGCGTCCGACGTCGAGAATCGACTCCCACAGCCGATCGAACGTCACGAGTGTTCCCGCATCGGGATGCGAACGCCGCGTTCGGCGGCCACCCGCGCGGCGTGCTCGTAGCCGGCGTCGACATGGCGGATCACGCCCATGCCCGGGTCGTTGGTGAGGACGCGCTCCAGCTTCCGGGCGGCGAGCTCGGTGCCGTCGGCCACGGTGACCTGCCCGGCGTGAATGGATCGGCCGATGCCCACGCCGCCGCCATGGTGGATCGACACCCACGAAGCACCGGATGCCGTGTTCACCAGTGCGTTCAGAAGCGGCCAGTCGGCGATCGCGTCGGAACCGTCGGCCATGGCCTCGGTTTCGCGGTACGGCGAGGCCACCGAGCCCGAATCGAGGTGGTCACGCCCGATAACGATCGGCGCCGACACCTCGCCGTTGGCGACCATCTCGTTGAAGCGCAGTCCGGCGCGGTGCCGTTCGCCGTAGCCGAGCCAGCATATCCGTGCCGGCAGGCCTTGGTAGCTGACCTTTTCCTGGGCCATCGTGATCCACCGGCGCAGGTGCTCGTTGTCGGGAAACAGCTCGAGCACAGCGCGATCGGTCGCCTCGATGTCTTTCGGGTCGCCTGAGAGCGCGGCCCAGCGGAACGGGCCGAGCCCCTCCTCGAACTGCGGTCGTATATAGGCGGGAACGAAGCCCGGGAAATCAAAGGCGCGGTCGTACCCGGCCTTGCGGGCTTCGTCGCGAATCGAGTTGCCGTAGTCGAAGACCTCGGCGCCGCGGTCGGAGAACCCGACCATCGCCGCGACATGGCGCGCCATCGACGCTTCGGCCTGTTCGGTGAAGTACCCGGGGTCTTTGGCGGCAAGCTTCTTCATGTCTTCGAACGCCACTCCGACAGGCAGGTAGGACAACGGATCGTGCGCCGAGGTCTGGTCGGTGACGATATCGATGGGCGCGTTACGCGCCAGCAATTCGGGGACCACCTCGGCGGCGTTGCCAAGCAGTCCGATCGACAGCGGGCGACCGGCGTCGCGGGCCGCGACGGCCTGCCTCAGAGCGTCGTCGATCGATGTGGCAGCGGTGTCGAGGTAGCGTTGCTCGATGCGGCGCTCGATTCGGGTCGGGTCGCATTCGACACAGATCGCCACGCCCTCGTTCATGGTGACGGCCAGCGGTTGGGCGCCGCCCATGCCGCCGAGGCCGGCGGTCAGGGTGATGGTTCCGGCCAGGGTGCCGCCGCTGTGCGGATAGCGGCCGGAGGCCGCCAGCTTGCGGGCCACCGCGCAGAACGTCTCGAACGTGCCCTGTAGGATGCCCTGGGTCCCGATGTAGATCCACGACCCTGCGGTCATCTGGCCGTACATGATCAGACCGGCCGCCTCCAGTTCGCGGAACGTCTCCCAATTCGCCCAGTCGCCAACGAGATTGGAGTTGGCGATCAGCACCCGCGGCGCCCACTCATGGGTGCGGAACACGCCCACCGGCTTGCCGGATTGAACCAGCATGGTTTCGTCGTCCTCCAGGCTGCGCAGGGTGGAGACCAGGGCGTCGAATGCCTCCCAGTTACGCGCGGCACGTCCCGTGCCGCCGTAGACCACCAGGTCCTCGGGATGCTCGGCGACCTCCGGATCGAGGTTGTTCATCAACATCCGCAGTGCCGCTTCCTGTTGCCAGCCCTTACAACTGATCGTGGTGCCCCGGGGGGCACGGACCACGCGGGGCCCCGACTCAGAAGACGGGGAGGCCGGTGGAGCTGGGGGAGTCGGGGAAGCTACCGAGGATGTGGAAGCGGTTGCGGACATGTGCGGACCGATCTTTCTGACGTGCTGGCTTTCTGACATCCAGCACACCCGAACGCCGGGGATTGCTCCAGCCCGATCGTGGCGCTAGTGTCTCGTATCCGAGACGATCGTGATGACCCGGGACCGATGACCCCGAGAGCAGTCACTACAGGGCGGGAGGCAGGCCGTGTCCAGCACATCGCCCGCCGTGGGCAGGGCGCTCGATCTCCTGCTGTACCTGGCGGCCCGGTCCGGGCCGGTGTCGGGTGCGGCGATCGCGCGGGACCTGAAGATCCCGCGATCGTCGACCTATCACCTGCTCGACGTGTTGATGGCCCGCGGATTTGTGGTGCGCTTCAGCGATCGGCGCACCTACGGGCTGGGGATGGCCGCCTTCGAGATCGGGTCGGCCTACCTGCGTCACGAGCCGTTGGAGATGCTGGCCAGGCCCGTACTGTCCCGGCTGGTGGCCCAGGTCAACGAGACCGCGCACCTCGGGGTCTTGCACGGCGCGGAAACCCTGTACCTGCTCAAGGAGCAATCCGCCGTTCCGGGGATACCGGTCACCTTGGTGACCGACGTCGGTGTGCGGTTGCCCGCGCACCTGACCGCCAGTGGCCGGGCGATCCTGGCGCATCTGCCCGCGGCGCAGGTGCGCGCGTTGTTCCCCCGCGGTTTCGTCGACCGCACGGGGCGCGGGCCCGGCACGCTGCCCGCGTTGCGCCGCGTGCTGTCGCAGGAGCGCCAGCAGCGGTGGGCCGAGGAGATCGGCATGATCACCGACGGTCTTCAATCGGTAGCGGCATGCGCGTTCGACCACTCGGGACACCCGTGCGCGGCCATCAGCGTCACCTGGCGCTCCGATCGCGCCCGGGCCCCGAAGGACGCGCTGGTCCGCGGTGTGCGGTCCGCGGCGCAGCAGTTGACGTGGGCATTGGCGGGACAGGCGCCGTCGGGGTGGTTCGAACAGCGCCTGTCTGATGTCGGAGTCTGATATCCGAGACAGATTTGCCGTCCTCGTCGATCACCGGCGTCGCTGTCGGCCTCTACCGTCGATTCCATGACAGTCACCATCGGCATCGGACCGGTCAGCTTCGACGAGGTCATCGCGGTCGCTCGGTTCGACAGCCCCGTGGTGATCGCGCAGGAGGCGATCCGAGCGATCGAGGAGAGCCGCCGGCACATCGAGGCGCTGGCCGCAGATCCCCGTCCGGTGTACGGGGTGTCGACCGGATTCGGTGCGCTGGCCACCCGCCACATTCCGAACGAAATGCGTACTCAATTGCAGCGCAGTTTGATTCGCTCGCACTCGGCCGGGTCGGGTGACCCGGTCGAACGGGAGGTGGTGCGCGCGATGATGCTGCTTCGGCTATCCACGCTCGCCAGTGGTCGCACCGGAGTGCGGCGCGAGACCGCGCAAGCCTATGCCGACCTGCTTTCGGCGGGGCTGACGCCGGTGGTCCACGAGTACGGCAGCCTCGGCTGTTCGGGCGACCTGGCGCCGCTGGCGCACGTCGCCCTCGCGGTGATGGGCGAGGGCCAGGTGAGCACCCGTGAGGGCGAACTTCGCCCGGCGGGTGACGCGTTGCGCGATCACGGGCTGACTCCGGTCACCTTCGCGGAGAAGGAGGGCCTGGCGCTGATCAACGGAACCGACGGAATGCTCGGTCAGCTCGTCCTCGCGCTCGTGGATCTGGACGCGCTGTTCCGGTTGGCCGACATCGCCGCGGCCATGAGCGTCGAGGGCCAACTTGGCACCGACCGGGTTTTCGCCGCGGACCTTCAGCGGCTGCGCCCGCACCCCGGACAAGCCATCGCGGCGTTGAACATGACCCGGCTGCTGGACGGCTCCGCGATCGTGGCCAGTCACCGGACCCCGGACTGCACCCGGGTACAGGATGCGTACTCGCTGCGGTGCGCGCCTCAGGTGGCCGGGGCGGCCCGTGACACCGCCGCCCACGCGCGCATGGTCGCCGAACGCGAATTGGCAAGCGTCATCGACAATCCCGTTGTGACACTCGACGGCAGGGTGGAATCCAACGGGAACTTCCACGGCGCTCCGGTGGCCTACGTGCTCGACTTCCTGGCCATCGCCGCCGCCGACCTGGCCGGCATCAGCGAACGGCGCACCGACCGAGCCCTTGACGTATCCCGCAGCCATGGGCTCAGCGCGTTCCTGGCCGACGATCCCGGTGTGGACAGCGGCCTGATGATCGCCCAGTACACCCAGGCTGCGATCGTCTCCGAACTCAAACGGCTCGCCACGCCGGCCAGTGTCGATTCCATCCCGTCGTCGGCCATGCAGGAGGACCACGTCTCGATGGGGTGGTCGGCGGCACGCAAACTGCGGCGTGCCATCGACGGACTGACCCGCGTGCTGGCCATCGAGGTGCTCGCCGCCGGGCGTGCGATCGACATGCGCCGGCCGCTGGCGCCGTCACCGGCCACCGCCGCGGTGGTCGAGGCACTGCGCGCGGTGGTGGCCGGTCCGGGGGCGGACAGGTATCTGGCACCCGAGATCGCGGCCGCCGACGGGCTGGCGCGTTCCGGGGCGCTGGTGGCCGCGGCGGAGTCCGTGATCGGCCCGCTGGGATAGGCGTCCGGCGGCGCGCCCGCGCGCCGGATCACAGTCGCATCTGAGTCGGACCTCGGGTTGCGGCGTTTCGCCCGCGACCGCGTCGAGCGGCGGCAAAGATTGGGTGATGGCGTTGTCGGTCACCTCCGTGGAGTCAACGGACCTGTTCACCGGCCCGCCGGAATGCTCCAACCAGATCGTGCGGGTCGCCTATGCTCAGGCCAGCGGGGGCGAAACCGTGCGGATCGCCGGTCAGGGGCTCACCGCCGTCACGGTGCTCGTCACCCTTCCGGGCGACGGCGTCGTCGAGATACCCGTGACGGTCTCCGATTCCGAACCGGGCCGCACCCGTGCGGCCACCGTCGACGCGGCCGGGGCGATTGTCGACTTCACCTTCACCGACGCCGAACCTGGCTGGACCATGTTCATGGTTAGCCACTTCCACTACGACCCGGTGTGGTGGAACACGCAGGCCGCCTATACCAGTGAGTGGACCGAGGACCCACCGGGTCGCGCCCGCCAGACCAACGGATTCGCACTGGTGCGGGCGCACCTGGAGATGGCCCGCCGCGACGGCGACTACAAGTTCGTCCTGGCCGAGGTCGACTACCTCAAGCCATACTGGGACACCCATCCCGAAGACCGCGACGACCTGCGCCGCTTGATCCGGCGGGGCCGCATCGAGATCATGGGCGGCACCTACAACGAGCCCAACACCAACCTCACCAGCCCCGAGACGGCGATTCGGAACTTCGTTCACGGCATGGGGTTTCAGCGCAACATCATGGGTGCGGACCCGGCGACCGCGTGGCAGCTCGACGTATTCGGGCACGATCCGCAATTCCCGGCCATGGCCGCGGGTGCCGGTTTGACATCAAGCTCGTGGGCGCGCGGTCCGCACCACCAGTGGGGCCCGATGGCCGGCGACGGCGACCCCGCACGGATGCAGTTCGCCAGTGAGTTCGAGTGGGTCGCCCCCTCGGGTGTCGGACTGCTCACCCATTACATGCCCGCGCACTACTCGGCGGGCTGGTGGATGGATTCAGCGGTGACGCTGGCCGAGGCCGAGGCCGCCACGCTCGACCTTTTCCTCGGACTGAAGACGGTCGCGGCCACCCGAAATGTGCTGCTGCCGGTGGGCACCGACTACGCCCCGCCCAACAAGTGGGTGACCGAGATTCACCGGGACTGGAACGCGCGCTACACCTGGCCCAGGTTCGTCTGCGCGCTGCCCTGCGAGTTCTTCGCCGCGGTGCGCGCCGAGTTGTCGGCGCGGGGTGTCGAGCTGACGCCGCAGACGCGGGACATGAACCCGATCTACACCGGCAAGGATGTGTCGTTCATCGACACCAAGCAGGCCAACCGCGCCGCCGAGGCCGCAGTGCTCGACGCCGAGCGGTTCGCGACGCTGGCTCGAATCCTCACGCGTGCAAAGTATCCGGAGCCGGCACTGGCCAAAGCGTGGGTCCAGTTGGCTTACGGCGCGCACCACGACGCGATCACCGGATCGGAGTCCGACCAGGTGTACCTCGACCTGCTCACCGGCTGGCGCGAGGCGTGGGAGATCGGCAGCACGGTCCGCGACAACGCTTTGGCGGCTCTTTCCGGCGCGTTCGGCGGAGCGCCGATCATGGTGTGGAACCCGCTGGCGCACAAGAGAACCGATGTCGCGACCGTGCGCCTCGCCGAGCCGCTTTCCGGTGGGGTCGCCCTGGTCGACGACCAGGGCGACCGCGTGCCCGTGCTGGTCGAGGCCGACGGGCGGACGTTGACGTGGGTGGCCCGCGACGTGCCCGGACTGGGATTCCGCGCCTACCGGGTCGAGCCCGGCGATGCCGGGCTCGGCTGGCAGCGGGTCGACGATGCCGCGATTGCCAACGGCCGCTACCGGATTCGTGTCGATCCCGATCGCGGCGGTGGGGTGGTGTCGCTGATCCGAGATGGGTGCGAACTGATTCGCGGCGGCGTAGGCAACGAGGTAGCTGTCTACGACGAGTACCCGGCGCATCCGCAGGCCGGAGAGGGTCCCTGGCATCTGCTGCCGAGAGGGCCGGTCGTCGGATCGTCGCGGGACCACGCGGAGGTTCACGCCTTCTGTTGCGACGCCGGGCAGCGTCTGGTCGTCCGGGGCCGCATCGACGGACTGCTGAGCTATACCCAGACGCTGACGCTGTGGGAGGGTGTCGATCGGGTGGACTGCCGCACCACCATCGGCGACTACACAGGCCAAGACCGGCTGCTGCGTGTGCGCTGGCCGACCCCCGTGCCGGGAGCGATGCCGGTCAGCGAGGTCGGCGACGCGGTGATCGGTCGTGGCTTCGCGCTGATCCACGAACCCGGGTCGGCGAGGTCGGTGGACACCGCCGATCATCCGTGGACCCTGGAGAATCCCGCCTACGGCTGGTTCGGGTTGTCGTCGGCTGCTCGAATACGGTTGAGCCAGGACAACATTCGCGCGGTATCGGTTGCCGAAGTGGTGACACCGTCGGAATCGGAGTCCGCTTCGCTGGGTCGCGACCTGCTGGTCGCTCTCGTGCGTTGCGGCGTGACGGCGACGTGTTCGGGAGCGCACAAGCCCCGTTACGGACACCTCGACGTCGACTCCAACCTGCCCGACATCCGCATCGCCCTGGGCGGACCGGAGCGCAATGCGTTCACCGCCGCAGTGCTCGCCGAGGCCGGACCCATCTACGCCGATGAGTTGCGGCGCCAACTCGACACCGGCGAAACGGCCCGCATCTTCGTGCCCGCCGCTGCGACCCTGCCGGAGTCGTGGGTGCCCGGCGCCGACCTGCGTGCGGTCCGGGCACTTCCCGTGCTGGTGGTCGCCGGTCAGGGCGACGCATTGCGCATCGCCGTCGCCGAACTCGCCGAGGATCTGATCGACGCCGAGGTCGGCGTTACCCAAACCGCGCCCACCGGCGATAACCCCTTCGACGACCGTACGGTCGCCCTGCTCAACCGTGGGATCCCGAGCTTCGGCGTCGAATCCGGCGGAACGATGCACATGTCGGTCATGCGTTCCTGCACCGGCTGGCCGTCCGGGGTGTGGACTACCCACGAGCCCCGCAGAGTTCCGGACGGCTCCAACTTCGCGCTGCAGCACTGGACGCACACCTTCGACTACGCGCTGGTGGCCGACGACGGCGACTGGCGCGCGGCGGGTATCCCCTCCCGCAGTGCGGAATTCTCGCGACCGCTGCTGACCGTCCCGGGCACCGGCGCAGCGCCGCTGCCCGGTCCCGTATCCCTGCTGCGGATCGATGCCCACAGCGTGGTGCTGGAGGCACTCAAGCCGGCCGGAAATCCCATCGCCGAAGGACGTTCGGCGGCCGTCGGCCGGTCTGCGGTGCTGCGGCTGGTCGAGACGCACGGCAGAACCACCGCCGTGACCGTTGGATCCGGCGTGGGTTCGGTCCAGCCGGTCGCCAAAGCCCGTCTGCTCGAAGATAGTCCACAACCGGTCGACTCCATCGGCCTTGGCGGCTTCGAGATCGCGACGCTGATCGCAGACGTCGAGGCGGAACCGCGTACCCCTGCGGGGTCGCCGCTGGGACCCGAAGCCGAGGCCGCCCAACCCCTGTACGCCCGATACTGGCTGCACAACCGGGGCCCGGCGCCGCTGGGCGGGCTGCCGGTGGTGGCTTACCTGCATCCCGAGCGAGTCGAGGCGGCGGGAAAGCAGGTGCGGCTGCGGCTCACCGCGGTCAGCGACTGCACCGACGCGGTCGTTTCGGGCGGGGTCGAGCTGGCCTGCCCGCCCGGCTGGTCCGCCCGGCCCGCCTCGCTGCCGTTCGATCTGCAACCGGGTGCGCACCTGGAAGCCGAGATCGTCGTAACCGCCTCCGACGATGCCGGGCCAGGACTGTATCCGGTGTGCGCGCGGCTGACCGCCGTCGGGAGTGAGCTGCCCGCGGCGTGGCGCCAGACCGTGGAAGACATCTGCTTGGTGACCGTCGGCGACCAACGTGACAGCCACGTGTTACGCCTCGTGGAACCACCGGCCGACGTGGTCGTTGCCCCCGGCGACAACGCGGAGCTGGCCGTCATCGTCGGTACTGACGTGCGGGCCGACCTCGGTGTCGAGGCGCATCTCGTCAGCCCGTGGGGCACTTGGGACTGGATCGGGCCGGCGGTCGTCGGCGCCACGTTGCCCTCCACGGGCGAGGTTCGGCTGGTCTTCGACGTTTCCCCGCCGGCAATCGCCGAGCCGGGCCAGTGGTGGGCGCTGGTCCGGGTCGCGGCGGCCGGGGATCTGCTGTATTCGCCCGCGGCGCGGGTGGTGGTTCGATGACGGCGATCGCCGCCCGGGTCGGCGGGCAGACGGTGTCGGTCTTCGAGGTCGACCAGCGCGAGGCCGCGTTTCGGGCCGCCTCGCCGGCGGCGTCACTTCCGCTGGCCGGCACCCGGGAGGGCCGTCAGCTACGGCGCTGGCTCACCCAGCTGATCGTGAACGAACGGGTGGTGCACGCGGAGTGTGCCCGCCTCGGCGTCGTGGTCACCGGCACCCCAGGCCTGTCGCAGGTGCTGCCCGACGCGGCCGCACGGCTGGAGGTCGGCAGCATCGCCGCGGCCGTCCTGGCGGGTCCGCTGGCCCGCGCCCTATTCGACTACGTGACCTGTGACGTCACGGTCAGTGACCACGACGTCGCCGACTTCCACACCCGAAACCCGATGCGTTTCGCTTCCGCCGTGCCCGGGCCGGACGGGTGGCGAAGCCTCGGCCCGCCGCCCGCGCTAGCGCGAGTGCGGCTACTGATCGCCGATCACCTGCTGGCGTCGGCGCGCCGCCGTGTGTTCTGCAACTGGCTCGACGCGCGGCGGGCCGACCTGGTGGAACTGGCTCCCGGCTATGAGCATCCCGGCGATCCTCGCCAACCCGACAACATCCATCGACACTGACGACCTCCACCGACGCTGACGTCCACCGACACTGACGTCCATCGACACTGAACCCAGAGGTGCACCATGACGGACCTGACCCTGGCGCTGGACATCGGCGGTACCAAGATCGCCGCCGGTCTGGTTGACACCGACGGCGTCCTGGTGGTGTCCGAGAACGAGCAGACCCCGCACGGCAGCGATCCGGAAGCGGTATGGGATGTCCTCGAATCGCTGATCCTGCGGATGACCGCGGATCACCCCGTCCGCGGGGCGGGTATCGCCTCCGCCGGGCCGGTGCACGTCCCCACCGGAACCGTCAGCCCGATCAACCTCACCGCGTGGCGCGACTTCCCGGTCCGCGACCGGGTCGCGGCGATGCTGCCGGGTCTGCCGGTGAGGCTGGGCGGCGACGGAGTATGCATGGCGCTGGGCGAGCACTGGCGGGGCGCGGGCCGCGGGGCGTCCTTCCTGCTCGGCATGGTGGTGTCCACCGGAGTGGGCGGCGGTCTGGTCCTCGACGGCGCACCGTATGACGGGCGTACCGGCAACGCCGGACACGTCGGCCACGTAGTCGTCGACATCGAAGGTCCGGCGTGCACTTGCGGAGGGCATGGCTGCGTGGAAGCGATCGCCGGGGGTCCCCGGATGGCGCAGTGGGCGCGCGAACACGGCTGGGCAGCGCCACCGGATGCCGACGCGAGGGAGCTGGCCGCTGCCGCGGCAGCCGGCGACGGCGTGGCACTGGCCGCATTCCGGCGGGGCGCTACCGCCGTGGCGGCGATGATCGCGTCCGTCGGCGCGGTCTGTGATCTGGACCTGGTTGTGATCGGCGGCGGGGTGGCCAAGTCCGGCGCCCTGTTGTTCGAGCCGCTGCGGAAGGCGTTGGACCGCTATGCCGGGCTTGACTTCATTTCCGGCCTGCGCGTGGTGACGGCAGAGCTCGGCGGTGACGCCGGGCTGGTCGGCGCGGCGGCGCTGCTGCGCGACGGGTAGCCGCCGGATCCGGCATGGGGTTGGGGCCGGGCGGGCTACCGCGCTCGGTTGCCGCGGTATGGCCCGTTTTGGCTGTTCGCCGGCGCACCCGCTATCGTTGTGGCCGATCCACCGAAGACCGTCGGTCGCCGAGCAATCGGTCGAAGGTCCGGGAAACGTCCCGGCGGCCCACGCAGGAGGACGAGGCAGAACCGAAGAGGCCCCTGCGGCCTTGCCCTTTTCGCCCCGACCGCACCCTGCGTCGGGGCGTTCGCGTTTCCGAGTGTTCTGCGGGTGCTCCCGGGCGTTCTCCGCGTGGACCCGAACGAACCGCACGAACCCCGCATGTCGACGTGCTCGACCACGAGCAAGACAAGAGCAAGACAAGAGGAGGTATGCATGGCCCGGTCTGACAAGGCC
>CAZEHT010000026.1:0-1952 GCA_964511995.1 uncultured Mycobacterium sp. | reverse complement strand
GAGCAAGACAAGAGCAAGACAAGAGGAGGTATGCATGGCCCGGTCTGACAAGGCCACCGCCGTTGCAGAGATCACCGAACAGTTCAAGGCCTCGACTGCGACCGTCATCACCGAATACCGCGGCCTGACCGTGGCCAATCTCGCCGAGCTGCGTCGCTCGCTGGGGGCTGGCGCCACGTACTCGGTCGCGAAGAACACGCTGATCAAGCGCGCGGCTTCGGAGGCGGGTGTCGAGGGCCTCGACGAGTTGTTCGCCGGCCCGACGGCCGTCGCGTTCATCGCCGGTGAGCCGGTCGAGCCGGCGAAGGCCCTCAAGAAGTTCGCCAAGGACCACAAGGCGCTCGTCATCAAGGGCGGCTACATGGACGGTCGGGCACTGACCGTCACCGAAGTCGAGCGGATCGCCGACTTGGAGAGCCGCGAGGTGATGCTGGCCCAGCTGGCCGGCGCGATGAAGGCCAACCTGGCCAAGGCCGCCGGTTTGTTCAACGCCCCGGCAAGCCAGGTCGCCCGGCTGGCCGCGGCACTGCAGGAGAAACTGGCCGCACAGTCAGGTGCGGCGGAGACCACCGCGGACGCATCGGGCGAGACACCCGAGCAGGACGCGCAGGAGGCTCCCGCCGGAGCCGGCGCAGACGAGACAACCGAATAGCCAACCCCACGCAAACGCATCCCCAGAAAGGACCCAACCATGGCAAAACTGACCACCGATGAGCTGCTCGACGCGTTCAAGGAGCTGACCCTGCTCGAGCTGTCGGAGTTCGTGAAGAAGTTCGAAGAGACCTTCGAGGTCACCGCGGCCGCTCCGGTCGCCGTCGCCGCCGCCCCCGGTGCGGCCCCCGCGGCCGCCGAGCCCGAGGAAGAGCAGACCGAGTTCGACGTCATCCTCGAAGGTGCCGGCGAGAAGAAGATCGGCGTCATCAAGGTCGTCCGCGAGATCGTGTCCGGTCTCGGCCTCAAGGAGGCCAAGGACCTCGTCGACAGCGCGCCCAAGCCGCTGCTCGAGAAGGTCACCAAAGAGGCCGCCGAAAGTGCGCAGGCCAAGCTCGTTGCCGCCGGCGCCAGCGTCAGCGTCAAGTAAGCCCGTCTCTGACAGAACCGCCCGGGATCACGACGATCCCGGGCGGTTCTGCGTTGTCTGCGTTATCTCGATTGTTGTGCGTCGTCCCCCGTCCTCACGGGGCGCAGGGGCGCCATCCGGTGCGGTGCCGGAAAATTCCGCCCGCGCAAGTATCCGATTCCACAAAGCCAGTGCGGCGATGAGGCATAAGCTACAGTGACTCAAGCCACAGGCGGCAGGTCGGTGGTGGCTTCGACACAGGCGGAAGGACTCGCGTGGGCACAAGTATCAGGACCGAGCACTTGACGAAGTCCTTCGGCTCCCAGCGAATCTGGGAAGACATCTCCATCGACATCCCGCACGGTGAGATCAGCGTGCTGCTTGGCCCCTCAGGCACCGGCAAGTCGGTTTACCTGAAATCGCTGATCGGCCTGCTGCGGCCCGAAAAGGGCAAGATCATCATTGACGGCACCGACATCATTCAGTGCTCGTCCAAGGAGCTCTACGAGATCCGCAAGATGTTCGGCGTCATGTTCCAGGACGGCGCGCTCTTCGGTTCGATGAACCTCTACGACAACACCGCGTTCCCGCTGCGCGAGCACACCAAGAAAAAGGAAAGCGAGATACGCCAGGTCGTCCTGGAAAAGCTCGAGATGGCGGGCCTTTCCGGAGACGACAAGAAGTTCCCCGGCGAGATCTCCGGCGGTATGCGCAAGCGAGCCGGTCTGGCCCGCGCACTGGTCCTCGATCCGAAGATCATCCTCTGCGACGAGCCCGACTCCGGTCTGGATCCCGTCCGCACCGCTTACCTGAGCCAGCTGCTGGTCGACATCAACGCCCAGATCGACTGCACGATCCTCATCGTGACGCACAACATCAACATCGCCCGCAC
>CAZEHT010000025.1:0-39837 GCA_964511995.1 uncultured Mycobacterium sp. | reverse complement strand
CCCGTCGCCCATGCCGAGGTGCCCCGCATCCACCAGGCGGTGGAATTCGGCAACCGGATGGTCACCTTCGCGGTTGTGCTCACCGCGATCGCCGCCGTGCTCGCGGTGACTCGCGCCGGGCGCCGGCGCGAAATCCTGGTGTACGCCTGGCTGATGCCGGCCTCCACCGTGGCGCAGGCGGTGATCGGCGGCATCACGGTGCGTACGGGGCTGCTGTGGTGGACGGTCGCCATCCACCTGTTGGCGTCGATGACGATGGTCTGGCTAGCGGTTCTGCTCTACGTCAAGGTCGGCGAACCCGATGCAGGCATACCGAGGCACCTCGTGCCGCAACCGCTGCGGGGCCTGACCGTCCTCAGTGCGGCCACTCTGGCGGCGGTATTGGTGACCGGCACGCTGGTGACCGCGGCGGGCCCGCATGCCGGGGACAAGAGCGTCGAACGGCCCGTCGCGAGACTGCAGATCGAGATCACCACGCTGGTGCGCGCGCATTCGTCGCTGTTGGAAATCTATCTGGCGCTGCTCGTGGGCCTCGGCTTCGGGCTGGCCGCCGTGCGCGCCGCGCCTTCGGTGCACAGACGGCTCGCCGTCCTGGTCGCGCTGGTGTGCGCGCAGGCCACGGTCGGCGTCGTCCAGTACTTCACCGGCGTTCCGGCCGCGCTGGTGGCCGCCCACGTCGCGGGCGCCGCCGCGTGTACCGCGGCCACTGCCGCGCTATGGGCGTCGATGCGAGAGCGGACCGAGGCCGAGGCGGGCCAGCGCTGACTCGACCGCCAGCGCGAACCTGCGCTGTTGCAGGTCGCGGGTCGAGTCGTCGAGCTGCCCCCAGCCCAACCCCGGCTCGACCAGTTCGAGTTCCAGCAGCCGCGCGTCTGCTCCGGACCCGATGAGGTCGACACGCGCGTAGAGGAAGTCCGAAGACGACACACCCAAGTGCCGCGCGGCGGCGTCCAGCGCCAGGTAGCCGATCTCCCACAGGCGATCGGCGGGTTCGGCCGGGCTCAACGACTCCTCGGCGTAGGTTCCGGAAGCGTCGAACACCGGCGCACGGCCCGGCCCGGCCAGCATCGGCCCCTTGGTGAAGGCGTGCGACTGGTCACCGCCCAGGAAGACCAGTGCGGTCTCACCGTCCTCCACCTGCGGGTCGTACGGCTGCACCAGTACCGCGGATCCGGTCTCCTGCAGACTCGCGGCGTGGTCGCGGGCCTGGTTGTGGTCGGTGAATCGCCGCGCTCCGACGGAGCCCGCTCCGACCACCGGTTTGACCACCACTTCGCCGCCGGGCAGGTGGACGGTGTCCCCCGGCTCGAAGAACTCGGTCTCCAGCACGGGCACCCCCGCGACGGCCAGGTCGTGCAGATAGCGCTTGTCGGTGTTCCAGGCCACCACCGCCGGGGAATTGAGCAGGTTGGGCACCCGGGTGGTCCAGGACAGGAACTCGTCGAGGCGTTCGGTGTAATCCCATGTCGCACGCAGAATCACCAGATCGGCGGTCAATGCCGCCGGGTCGTCCCACGACAACCAGCGCGCGTGCAGGCCCCGGCCGCGCAGGGCCGCGACCAGCCCGGCGTCGTCCCCGTCGCCGGCGACGAGCTTCGGACAGCCCGCGAGGACGATGCGGGGATGAAAGACATCGGGGCGTGCCAACTTCATCCTGCCATCACTTCAAGGATGATAGTGCGCATGCACGTCATCGAAGTCCGGCGCACGGGCGGTCCCGAAGTCCTGGCCTATGTCGAGAAAGCGCGTCCGGTGCCGGGCCCGGACGAGGTGCTGATCAAGGCCGAGGTCATCGGCGTCAACTTCATCGACACCTACTTCAGGTCCGGCCTCTATCCCCGAGAGCTTCCGTTCGTGGCGGGTAGCGAGGTGTGCGGGACCATCGCGGCAGTCGGCGACGACGTCGCCGCGCTCAACGTCGGCGACCGCGTCGTGACGGCCAACGCCGAGGGCGCCTACGCCGACTACTGCGTCGCACCCGCCGATTTCGTCGCGTATGTGCCCGATGCCGTCGCGTCTGATGCGATCGCGTCGGCCCTACTCAAAGGCATGACCGCGCATTACCTGATCAAATCGGTCTACCCGGTGCAACCCCGCGACAGCGTGCTCGTGCATGCCGGCGCGGGCGGAGTCGGGCTCATCCTCACCCAGTGGGCGGCCAGCCTCGGCGTGAAGGTGATCACCACGGCCTCGACCCCGCAGAAAGCGGAGCTTTCCCGGCAAGCCGGCGCTTTCGAGGTACTCGACTACCCCGAGGATCCGACCGAGTTCGGCGCCCGGGTGCGTGAACTTACCGATGGCAACGGTGTCGCGGCCGTCTACGACGGGGTGGGCCGGAGCACGTTCGACGCCAGCCTGGCGAGCCTGGCCGTGCGGGGTACCCTCGCGCTGTTCGGCGCCGCCAGCGGTCCGGTTCCGCCCGTGGATCCGCAACGCCTCAACGCCGCCGGCTCGGTGTACCTGACCCGGCCGAAACTCAACGACTTCACTCGCGGCGCGGACGAATTCGCATGGCGCGCAGGTGAACTCATGGACACTATCGCGGACGGCTCGATCACGGTGACGGTAGGCGGACGGTACCCGCTGGCCGAAGCGCAGCAGGCGCACCACGACCTGCAAGAACGCAAGACCGTGGGATCACTGGTGCTGCTACCGTAGCGCGCGGCGGCCGGCAAGTTCACGCTGGGACTCGCCGGAACTCGGGCTGACGCTCAGCGCAGCAGCGTCGGCAGATCCAGCGCGGAATCCACCGCGAGCGCGCAGAACACCACCGCCAGGTAGTTGTTCGACTGCAGGAACAGACGCAGGGGTTTGACCGGCTCGCCGCGCCGGACGCCCGCATCGAGCTGGTGTGCCATCACCAGGAACCACGCGCCGGCCAGCACCGCGACCGCGGTGTACAGCCAGCCCGTCGCCGGGGTCAGCGCCAGCGTCGCCAGCACGGTCAGCCACGTGTAAGCCAGGATCTGCCGAGTCACCTGCCGGTCGGTGGCGATCGCCGGAAGCATCGGGACGCCGGCCGCCTTGTAGTCGTCCTTGTAACGCATCGCCAGCGCCCAGGTGTGCGGGGGCGTCCAGAAGAAGATGATCGCGAACATCGCCAGGGCCGGCCAGGCGATCGTGCCGGTGACCGCCGACCACCCGATCATCACCGGCATGCAGCCCGCAGCCCCGCCCCACACGACGTTCTGAGCGGTGCGCCGTTTGAGCAGCAGCGTGTAGACGAACACGTAGAACGCGATGGTGGCACCGGCCAGGTGCGCGGACAACAGGTTGGTCGTCCACCACAGCCAGAAGAAGGAGCCGACGGACAACGCCAAACCGAAGACCAGCGCGTGACTGCGCGGGACGGTGGCCAGGGCCAGCGGACGGCGG
The DNA here is from genome assembly GCA_964511995.1 of uncultured Mycobacterium sp. Classification (GTDB taxonomy): domain Bacteria; phylum Actinomycetota; class Actinomycetes; order Mycobacteriales; family Mycobacteriaceae; genus Mycobacterium. The sequence continues at coordinate 36,462 of CAZEHT010000025.1, read as the reverse complement.
GAGGTGCGCTTCATCACCTTGTCGATGTCGGCGTCGGCGACGCAGTTCAGCGTGTTGGCGCCTGCCGCGGCGAACATGCCACCGACCAGGGTGTTGAGGATGAGCAGCGGATCGACGAATCCGCGGTGCGCAAACAGCATCGCCGGAATCGTCGTCACGAGCAGGAGTTCGATCACCCGCGGCTTGGTCAGCGCGAGATAGGCCAGCAGTGTCGTGGGAATCCGGCCTCGCGCCCCCTGACTGCGGCGGGCCTCGCGAATGCTCACGCAGCTGACTCCTCGGTTGTGCGATGGCCGTGAGACGTGCGATTTCGCGGCAGCCTCGCAGCTTCTACTACAGAAGATGGTAGACCGAGTGAGGCCCACAGGATCACCGCAGGGCGAATTGACATCGAGCCTCCTGCATGCGGCACCGCGCGCCGACTAGGGTTGATGGGAGCGCCCTACCAGCTGACCTGCACGGAGGATTCGCTTGTGACGACAGTCGAAGAGATCGCCACTCTCACCAGCCCGCATTATCCCGAGGACTGGACGGATCTCGATTCCCTGGCGGTGGACACCGCCCGGGTGCTGGCAGCCGACGCGGTGCAGAAAGTCGGCAACGGGCACCCCGGCACGGCGATGAGCCTGGCGCCGCTGGCCTACACGCTGTTCCAGCGGCAGCTGCGCCACGACCCCGGTGATACGCACTGGCTGGGCCGCGACAGGTTCGTGCTGTCGTGCGGGCACACCAGCCTGACCCTCTACATCCAGCTGTACCTGGGCGGCTTCGGCCTGGAACTGTCCGACATCGAAGCGCTGCGCACGTGGGGGTCCAAGACGCCGGGGCATCCGGAGTTCCGGCACACCAAGGGCGTGGAGATGACGACGGGTCCGCTGGGGCAGGGTCTGGCGTCCGCGGTCGGCATGGCGATGGCCGCCCGCTACGAGCGCGGCCTGTTCGACCCCGACGCCGCACCGGGACAAAGCCCGTTCGACCACCACATCTACGTGGTCGCCTCCGACGGCGACATGGAGGAGGGCGTCACCAGCGAGGCGTCGTCGTTGGCGGCCACCCAGCAGCTGGGCAACCTGATCGTCTTCTACGACGACAACCACATCTCCATCGAGCACAACACCGAGATCGCGCTCACCGAAGACGTCGGTGCCCGCTACCGTGCCTACGGCTGGCACGTGCAGGAAGTCCGCGGCGGTGAGAACGTCGTGGGGATAGAAGAAGCGGTGGCGGCGGCGAAAGCCGTGACGGACAAACCGTCGTTCATCAGCCTGCGGACCATCATCGGATTCCCGGCCCCCAACAAGATGAACACAGGCGCCGTGCACGGGTCGGCGCTCGGGGCAGACGAGGTCGCTGCCACCAAGGAGGTGCTCGGCTTCGATCCGAACAAGAGCTTCGACGTCAGCCCCGACGTCATCACCCACACGCGGGGCCTGGTGGCACGCGGCAAGCAGGCTCACGACGCCTGGCAGCAGGAGTTCGACGCCTGGGCCGCCCGTGAACCGGAACGCAAGAAGCTGCTGGACCGGTTGCTGGCCGACGAGCTGCCCGACGGCTGGGACGCCGACCTGCCGCACTGGGAACCCGGATCCAAGGCGCTGGCTACCCGGGCCGCTTCCGGCGAGGTGCTCGCGGCCGTCGGACCGAAACTGCCCGAGCTATGGGGTGGTTCGGCCGATCTGGCGGGCAGCAACAACACCACGATCAAGGGCGCGAAATCGTTCGGCCCACCCTCGATCTCGACCGACGACTGGAACGCCACCTGGTACGGCCGAACTCTGCACTTCGGCGTGCGTGAGCACGCGATGGGCGCGATCCTGAACGGAATCGTGCTGCATGGCCCGACCCGCGCGTACGGCGGCACGTTCCTGCAATTCTCCGACTACATGCGGCCCGCGGTGCGATTGGCCTCGCTCATGGATATCGACACAATCTACGTGTGGACGCACGACTCGATCGGCCTGGGCGAGGACGGTCCCACCCACCAGCCGATCGAGCATTTGGCCGCGCTGCGGGCGATCCCGCACCTCTCGGTGGTGCGCCCAGGTGACGCCAATGAGACGGCATATGCGTGGAAGACCGTTCTGGAACGCGGTGCCGCATCCGGCCCGGTCGGTTTGATTTTGACCCGGCAGGGCATACCGGTGCTCGCGGGGACCAGCGCCGGCGGCGTCGCCAAGGGCGGATACGTACTCGGCGGCGGCAATACGGCCGGCGGCGCCGACGTGCTCATCATCGCTACGGGATCGGAGCTGCAGTTGGCCGTCGAAGCGCGAAAGATATTGGCCGACAAGGGCATCAACGCCCAGGTCGTGTCGATGCCGTGCGTCGAGTGGTTCGAGCAGCAGCCGCAGGAGTACCGCGACGCGGTGCTGCCACCGTCGATCAGGGCCCGGGTCGCGGTCGAGGCCGGTGTGGCCATGCCTTGGTACAAGTATGTCGGCGACACCGGCCGGATCATCTCCATCGAGCACTTCGGCGAGTCCGCCGACGACAAGACGCTGTTCCGGGAATTCGGGTTCACCCCCGAGGCGGTTGTCTCCGCCGCGGAACGCACATTGGTAACTAACGAAAGCGAAGACCGATGACTCAGAATCCGAACCTGGCTGCGCTGAGCGCCGCCGGGGTGTCCATCTGGCTCGACGACCTGTCCCGGGAGAGGTTGCAGACCGGAAATCTGCAGGACCTGATCGACACCCGTTGCATCGTCGGGGTGACCACCAACCCGTCGATCTTCCAGGCCGCGCTGTCGAAAGGCACCGCCTACGATGCCCAGGTCAAGGAACTGGCCGAGCGCGGGGCCGATGTCGACGCCACCATCCGCACCGTCACCACCGACGACGTGCGCAATGCCTGCGACCTGCTCGCCAAGGAGTACGAGCGCTCGGGCGGGGTGGACGGCCGGGTGTCGATCGAGGTGGATCCGCGGCTCGCCCACGACACCGACAAGACCATCCTGCAGGCCATCGAGCTGTGGAAGATCGTCGACCGGCCCAACCTGCTCATCAAGATCCCCGCCACGCTGGCCGGACTGCCCGCGATCACCGCGGTCATCGCCGAAGGCATCTGCGTCAACGTCACACTGATCTTCTCGGTGGAGCGGCACCGCGCCGTGATGGACGCCTATCTGGCCGGCTTGGAGGCCGCCCGCGAGGCGGGCCACGATCTGTCCAAGATCCATTCCGTCGCTTCGTTCTTCGTGTCCCGGGTGGACACCGAGATTGACAAGAGGCTGGAGAATCTCGCCGACGGCGGGCAGACGGACGCACTGGGGCTTCGAGGGCTGGCCGGGGTCGCCAATGCCCGGCTGGCTTACGCGGCCTACCAGGACGTGTTCGAACGCGGCACCCGTTTCGCGGCGCTGGCCGCCGACGGAGCGCGCCTGCAGCGGCCGCTGTGGGCGTCGACGGGCGTCAAGAACCCCGACTACTCCGACACCCTCTACGTGACCGAGCTGGTGGCGCCAAACACCGTCAACACCATGCCCGAGAAGACGCTCGAAGCCGTCGCCGACCACGCCGAGATCCCGGCCGATTCGGTCACCGGCACCGCCGCCACCGCACAAGCACTGTTCGACCAGCTGGCGGCCGTCGGCATCGACCTGCCCGACGTCTTCGACGTCTTGGAGTACGAGGGCGTGCAGAAATTCGAACAGTCGTGGCAGGAATTGCTCGACGCGACGCAAGGCCAACTCGACGCCGCGGCGAAATGACCGCTGCCTGCCCGGCTGACTGGGTGAACCCGTTGCGGGACAAGCGCGACAAGCGCATGCCCCGCATCGCGGGACCGTGTGCGGTGGTGATCTTCGGCGTCACCGGTGACCTGGCCCGCAAGAAGTTGATGCCGGCCATCTACGACCTCGCCAACCGCGGCCTCTTGCCGCCGATGTTCGCTTTGGTGGGGTTCGCCCGGCGGGACTGGGCTCACGAGCAGTTCGGCCAAATCGTCTATGACGCAGTCAAACAGCATGCACGTACCCCGTTCCGCCAGGAGGTGTGGGACCGTCTCGCCGATGGAATTCGGTTCGTGCAGGGCACGTTCGACGACGACGAGGCATTCGTCAGGCTGTCCGCAGCGCTGCGCAAGCTCGACGAGGAACGCGGTACGGACGGCAATCACGCGTTTTACCTGGCGATTCCCCCCGACGCGTTTCCGCTGGTGTGCCAGAAGCTATGCACCTCGGGGTTGGCCAGAAAGCCCGAGGGCAGCTGGAGCCGCGTCGTCATCGAGAAGCCGTTCGGCCACGACCGAAGTAGCGCCAAAGCGCTCAACGCCGTGGTCAACAGCGTGTTCCCGGAGTCGTCGGTGTTCCGCATCGACCACTACCTGGGCAAGGAGACCGTGCAGAACCTGCTGGCGCTGCGCTTCGCAAACGAGATGTTCGAGCCGGTATGGAACGCACGATACATCGACCACGTACAGATCACGATGGCCGAGGACATCGGATTAGGCGGGCGCGCAGGCTATTACGACGGCATCGGGGCGGCGCGCGACGTCATCCAGAACCACCTGCTGCAGCTTTTGGCCCTTACCGCGATGGAGGAGCCGGTCGGCTTCTCCCCCGAACAACTGCAGGCGGAGAAGATCAAGGTACTGTCGGCGACCCGGCTGGCCGAACCGCTGGATCTCACGACGTCCCGAGGCCAGTACGCCGCCGGATGGCAGGGCGGCGAGAAGGTGGTCGGCCTGCTCGACGAAGAGGGCTTCTCCAAGACGTCCACCACCGAGACGTTCGCCGCCATCACCCTGGACGTGGACACCCGCCGCTGGGCCGGGGTGCCGTTCTACCTGCGGACCGGAAAGCGGCTGGGCCGCAGGGTGACCGAGATCGCCCTGGTGTTCAACCGGGCGCCCCATCTGCCGTTCGACACCACCATGACCGAAGACCTCGGGCAGAATGCCCTGGTAATCCGGGTGCAGCCCGACGAGGGAATCACCTTGCGTTTCGGCTCGAAGGTGCCGGGCAGCAGGATGGAGGTCCGTGACGTCAACATGGACTTCTCGTACGGCTCGGCGTTCGCCGAAACGTCGCCGGAAGCGTACGAGCGCCTGATCCTCGACGTGTTGCTTGGCGAGCCGTCGCTGTTTCCGGTCAACGCCGAAGTCGAATTGGCTTGGAAGATCCTCGATCCGGCGTTGGAGCACTGGGCCCGCTCCGATGCGGAATCGGCCCGGCCCGACCCGTACGAGTCCGGCGGTTGGGGGCCGGACTCGGCGTTCGAGATGCTGCGGCGCTCGGGCCGGGAGTGGCGGCGCCCGTGAGCGCACTCGGCCAGGATCGGAGCCAGCGGACATGATTGTCGACTTACCGGAAACCACCACCAACGACGTCAACAAGCGGCTGGTCACGCTGCGCGAAGAAGGGGGCGCACTCACCCTCAGCCGCGTGCTGACCCTCGTCATCGCTCCCGAAACCGAAGCGCTGCTGGAGGATTCGATCGAGGCGGCGAACTTCGCCAGCCGCGAGCATCCCTGCCGGGTGATCGCGGTCAGCCCCGCCGATCGGCTGGCCTCCGACGCGCGGCTCGACGCGCAGATCCGGGTGGGCCACGACGCCGGCGCCGGCGAAGTAGTGGTGCTGCGGCTGTCCGGACCGCTGGCCCGTCATGCCAGCAGCGTCGTCATGCCGTTCCTGCTGCCCGACACCCCGGTCGTGGTGTGGTGGCCCGACGCCGCACCCGCTGAACCCGCCCAGGATCCCTTGGGCCGGTTGGCGATCCGCCGGATCACCGACGCCACCAACGCGACCGACCCGCTCGGCGCGATCAGAAGCCGGCTGCACGGCTACACCCCTGGCGACACCGATCTGTGCTGGAGCCGGATCACCTACTGGCGGGCGCTGCTCACCTCGGCCGTCGACCTTCAGCCGCGTGAACCGATCAAATCCGCGCTGGTGTCCGGGCTTGAATCCGAACCCGCGATCGACATCATGGCGGGCTGGCTGGCCAGCCGGGTCGACGGCCCGGTGACCCGTGCTGTCGGCGATTTGAAGGTCGAACTTACCCGCGAGTCGGAGACCATCACCTTGTCACGACCACAGACGGGTGTGACAGCGACGTTGCGGCGTAACGGCCATCCCGACGCACTGCTCCCCCTGGCGCGCCGGGGAATGCGCGAGTGCCTGGCCGAGGACATGCGCAGGCTCGACCCCGACGACATCTACCAGCGTGCGCTTCAAGGACTCGACAAGGTGCATTACGCATGAGCGGGAACGGTTCGGAAACGATTGTCGAGACCTACGCCGACAGCGAAGAACTGGCCGCGGCGGCCGGTGAGCGGCTGGTCGGCGTGATCGCGTCCGCGATCGCGAGCCGGGGCGGGGCGTTCATCGTGCTCACCGGCGGCGGCACCGGCATCGCCCTGCTGCGCCATGTCGCTGCTAGCGGCACTGACATCGACTGGTCCGCCGTCCACCTGTTCTGGGGTGACGAACGCTATGTGCCCGAGGACGACGACGACCGCAACGCCAAGCAGTCCCGTGAGGCGCTGCTGGACCTGGTCGACATTCCGGCGGGCAACGTCCATCCGATGCCGGCCTCCGACGGTGAGTTCGGCGCGGACCTCGACGCCGCGGCGGCGGCCTACGAACGGGTGCTTGCCGCCACCGGCGCCGACGGCGCGCCGTCGCCGGTGTTCGATGTGCACCTGCTGGGCATGGGCGGCGAGGGACACGTCAATTCGCTCTTCCCGCACACCCCCGCGGTGCGGGAGAGCAGCCGGCTGGTCATCGGCGTGCCGGACTCCCCCAAGCCGCCGCCGCGGCGGATCACGTTGACGCTGCCAGCGATCCGGCGTTCGCGCGAGGTATGGCTGGTGGTCTCGGGCGCGGCCAAGGCCGAAGCGGTGGCCGCGGCGCTGGGTGGGGCGGCACCGGTCGATGTGCCGGCGGCCGGTGCGGTGGGGCGGGAGAAGACGGTGTGGCTACTGGACGCCGAGGCGGCGGCAGGGCTCTGAGCCCTGAGCCCGGTCGATTTACCCGGCGACGATGACGTGCAGGGTGCGTGGCCCGTGCACCCCCTCGACGCGGTCGAGTTCAATGTCGCTGGTGGCACTCGGACCGCTTATCCACGTCAGCGGCCTGGTGTTGCTGCCCGATTTGATCAGTCGCGTCACCGCTTCGGGTACGTCGTCGACGATCTGGTCGGTGAACACCACGCAAATGTGCATATCGGGCACCAGGCTGATGGCCCGTCTCCCCTGACCCGGGCCGTGGTCGAGCACGACCGTGCCGGTGTTGGCGATGGCGAGGGTCGCGGTGGTGACCACCGCGTCTACGGTGTCGAGATCGCGCGCGGTGAGCTGGTCGTCGACCACCCAGTCGACGTCCGCGGCGGCTGCCCACCGTTCCCGCACGGCGGGGGCGGCGACCACCCTGGTGGCGCCCGCCGCCCCCAGGGCTTCGGCGATCGCACCGCCGACCCCGTCGGCGCCGACCCGCACAACCCGTGCCCGATAGTCGGCGGTGCGCTGCACGAAGCGGTCCACGGCGGTGTCGGTTCCGGTGCCAACCGGCCGGCCGTAGGCCCAGGGCACCTCATCGGGCGGGGTCCGGTCCGCCAGCGCAGCCCTGACCCGGCCGAGGATCTCCTCCCGCGCGGTGCTCACCGGCCCTCCGGTTCCCGACCGCCGCCCGTACGTTTCCACCAGGCCCGAAACGACTCGGTGGGCGGGAGCGGCACATCGCGCGCGCCCGACCACACACTCGCCGGCCACGGCAATGACCCAAGCACCTTCCTGCGGCCGAAAATTCTGCTGCGCAACGCCTTCCCGCCCAAACCGGCAGCGGACTCGGCGGCCTCGAACCGGCGGTGGTCGGTGAACATCCAGCTGGCGGCCTTCATTGCGGCTGCCTCTGCCGACCGGAGGCCGCCGCGGTGTTCGTCGACGATCCGGGTGCGCAGGTGGACCAGCACCGACGGGATGTCGATGCGCACCGGGCACACGTCGAAGCACGCGCCGCACAGGCTCGACGCATAGGGCAGCGACTTGTCGACATCGCTTGCCGTGCCGCGCAACTGCGGAGTCAGGATGGCCCCGATGGGCCCCGGGTACACCGAGCCGTAGGAGTGGCCGCCGGCTCGCTCGTACACCGGGCACACGTTCAGGCAGGCCGAGCAGCGGATGCAGCGCAGCGCCTGACGTCCGACGTGATCGGCGAGCACGTCGGACCTGCCATTGTCGAGCAGTACTACGTGTATCTGGCTAGGGCCGTCACCGGCGGCCGGGCCGGTCCAGATCGAGGTGTAGGGGTTTTCCCGCTCACCCGTGCTGCTGCGCGGCAGCACTTGGAGAAACACTTCGAGGTCGCGCCAGGATGGCAACAACTTCTCGATGCCGACCACCGAAATGAGCGTGTCCGGAAGCGTCAGGCACATCCTGCCGTTGCCTTCGGATTCGACCACCACCAGGCTTCCGGTTTCGGCGATCGCGAAGTTCGCACCGGAGATGCCGACCTTGGCGCGCAGGAACTTCTCGCGCAGATGCAGGCGCGCGGCCTCGGCCAGCCGGCGTGGTTCGTCGGTGAGATCGGCGGGTGCGGGGCGGCCGACCTCGGCCATCCGGCGCAGGAAGATCTCACGCACCTCCGCGCGATTGCGGTGGATGGCCGGCACCAGGATGTGACTTGGCCAGTCGCCGCCGAGCTGGACGATCAACTCGGCCAGATCGGTCTCCCAGGCATCGATACCCGCCGCCGCGAGCGCCTCGTTGAGCTCGATTTCCTGAGTGGCCATCGATTTGACCTTGACGACTTCCTTGATTTCCCTGCCGTCCTCGGTGGCCTCGGCGCCCAACCTCGCCGTCACCAGATCGACGACGATGCGGTTGGCCTCCTCGGCGTCTCGCGCCCAGTGCACCGTGGCACCCGCGGCGGTGGCGTTGGCCTCGAACGCTTCCAGATGCTCGTCGAGGCGCATCAAGGTGCGGTCTTTGATGGCCTGGGCCGCCAGACGAAGCTCCTCCCAGTTCGGGAGTTCGCCGACCACGGCGGCGCGTTTGGCGCGGATGATCCGGGTGGCATGGGCGAGATTCGCACGTTGTACGGAGTTGCCGAGCGCATCCTTGGCCGCCACCTGAAACTTCGGCAACGGGCTGGGTGTGCCGAGGAAGGCGCGGGTCACGCCGACGTGCGGATACTGTCCGGTCTCGGTCGGAGGTGTCATGCCGGCTGCTCCTCGGTAGAGGCCAGGATCTCCGCCAGATGCAGCACACGCACCCCGCTGCGCTGCCGAGACAGCATCCCGCCGATATGTGCCAGACACGAATTATCGCCGGCGGCGAGGACTTCCGCGCCGGACTCGCGGACCTGGCGAGCCTTGTCGGCGCCCATCGACACCGAGGTGTCGGCGTTCTTGATCGCGAATGTGCCGCCGAATCCACAGCATTGGTCGGCAGCGGGGAGTTCGACCAGATCGATGCCGCGCACCGCCCGCAGCAGCGTCAGCGGCCGGTCGCCGACTCGCAGCATCCGCAACGAGTGACATGTGGGGTGATAGGTGACGCGGTGCGGGAAGTATGCCCCCACATCGGTGACGCCCATCACGTCGACGAGAAACTCGGAGAGCTCGTAGACCTTCGGCGACACCGCGTCGACTCGTGCTCGCAGCCCGGGATCACGGCTGCGTTCGGCGATGCCGCGGTGCTGATGCCGAACCGACGCGACACACGAGCCCGACGGCGCCACGACGGCGGCGTAGTCGGCGAAGGCCTCGACGAAGGTCCGCACGGCGGGTATCGCCTCGTCGGCGTAGCCGGTGTTGGTGAACATCTGCCCGCAACAGGTCTGCCCGACGGGGAACTCGACCTCGCAACCCAGCCGGCGCAGCAATCGGACCACCGCCTTGGGGGTCTCGGGCCACATCATGTCGTTGAAACACGTTGCGAACAAAGCAACCTTGAGGCGCGCGGGCGCTGTCATCACACCAGCATCCATGACAGCACCGTGGACTGCAGGCCGACGAGCAGGCACAGCACCACCAGCATCCCGAGGTTCCACCAGATCACCCGTCGGAAGATGTCGGATTCGCGGCAGAGCAGACCCACCGCCGTGGCGGCGATGGTCAGATTCTGCGGGCTTGTCATCTTGCCGACCACGCCGCCGGACGTATTGGCCGCCACCAGCAGCGTCGAGTCGATGCCGGCCTTCTGGCCGGCGGTCTGCTGCAGCGTCGCGAACAGGGCGTTGGCACTGGTGTCCGAGCCGGTCACCGCCGTGCCCAGCCAACCCAGTAGGGGCGACAGGAACGCGAACACGGCACCGGCACCGGCGATCCAGGTTCCGATGGTGATGGCTGCCCGGATTGGTTCATGACATAGGCCAGGGGAGCACCGCGATGACGTCTGCCGGCCCACCATCGCGCCGATCTCCGCGTAGGGGATGCCGGTCAAGGTGCCCGCGGTGATGATCGGGGTTGCGATGGCACCGAACGCCACCGGAGCGGTGTTGGCGACGAGGACGACGATCGCGGCGCGCATCGCCGTGAAGCCGACCGATGTCAGCATCACCCCGGTGATCGCCACCGGTGCTCCGAAGCCGGCCAGCGCTTCGTGGAGTCCGCCGAAGCAGAGCGCGATGATCACCGCCTGGATACGCGGATCGTCGGATATGCGGTCGATGACAAGCCGCAGATCCTCGAATCGTCCACTGGCAACCGTCAATTCACACAACCAGATGGCGTTGAGAACGATCCACATGATGGGAAAAGGCCCGAACGCAACGCCCTCGGTGGCCGACAGCACCGCCAGGTCCACCGGCATCCGGTAGGCGGCGACGGCGATGACGAGCGCCACCGCAAGCACGCTCAGGCCCGCCCAGTAGGCCTTCCACTTGAGCACGCCCAGCGTGACGAAAGACCGTCACCACCGGAAGGAGCGCGACCAGTGACGACATCAGCAGGCTGTCGCCGATCGGCGCGAGACTCGGCGTGAACATGAGCGGCTCCCTGGTGCGGCGGCGGGGCCCGCCGTCGGTGCGACTATCGGCATCGGCCGTCGGCTATCCATTACACGCCGCGGCGGACCGGAGTGGAACGGGATCCGCCCCGGCGACGCTCGGGATTTCGCGCCCCATCCTCATGTCCGGGCGGTCGCGATGGCGCTTCCGGCTGCGGGCATACTTGTCTGCCATGGCCGACAAAGGGATCATCACGCAGCCTGCCCGAAGCCGCAGCCCGCAACAGAGGGTGAGAACCCTGGCACAGGCCGCGCTGAATGCGGACGCGACCGTCGAGCAACTCGAAGCGCTGCTCGGCGGCGTCACGGAAACCATCGACGGTCTCAACACCGCGACCCTCGACATCGGCTCGACCATGAAGCGTTTCAACGACACCCTCGACCAGATCGAAGAGCTCGCGCCCAAACTCATCGCGATGGTCGACAAGATGGAGACGATCGTCGCACGGGTGGAGCGCATCGTCGACGTCGGCGAGGCACTCATATCCCCGATCGCCCTCACCGAGAACGTGTTGCGCGGAGCGATCTCGATGGTACGTCAACGCGCCGGCGTGTAACGGGCGTAGCCGGCGCGCAGGTGCGCCTCCGCAACACCCGCGCGGTCAGTGTTCTCGGCGGTCCCCGGGTCGGGCCACATACCAGACGAACGACCCGACGGCGACGAGGTACAGCCCGAGCACCGCGATCGGCGCGAGCAGGCCGACCCAGGGCAACGCCAACGGGATCGACGTCGCCACCAAACCCACCGCGCAGAAGCCGAGCGCCCACTGGACCGGAGCCGAGGTGAGGTCGGCCATTCCCGATGGCGAGTGCCGCGACAACAGATAGGCAACGGCGAAGATTCCGGAGAGCGCGGCCAAGAGCGGCGGCGCGTCGGCCAACACGATCAGCCCGGCCGTGACCGCCACCGCCGCCGTCGACACCGGCCGCGCCACGATGCCCACGATCACGGCCGCGACGGCCAGCACCGCCCCCGCGAACGCCGGTTGCGGCGGCCGGGCGCCGGTCGCGGCCACCATGAGCAGACCGAACACGGTGGCCGCAGCGGGCGACCGAGATGAGAGGGGCGAGCCGGGAGACGCCATGTCAGCGCCGCCCGGGCAGACGGCCGCGGCGATCAGGCACCAGCCTTAGCGCATGGTCGAGTGGGATACCGGGCTGCCACGGCACCACGTCCACGCCGATGGTGCGCATGTCGCGGTACATGAACGAACGCTGCATCGACCACATGCGCGCGATCAGCGGATCATGCTGTCCAGCGAACGGCATCCCTTCGAGAACGTCGACGATCACCACCACGTGACCCCGCTGGCACAGCTCGATCAGGGCGAGCGCAAAGTCCGTCTCGATCAGGGTGGAGAAGGCGACGACGACCGCACCGGCCGGGACCGCCGGACGCGGCGCCAGCGTTCCGGTGGTGGAGTGAAAACCGGTCCCGGCCCCCAGCACCGCATCGAGCACCCGATAGAACTGCCGCCGCCCGATGTCGGCGCCGAGCCAGCGCGGTTTCCCGCCCAGAACGACGATCCCGGCCCGGTCACCGCTTTGCAGCGCGCTCTGCACCACCTGCACGGCGCCACGGGCGCATCGCTCGGTGGCCTCGGTCGCGGGCCCGGGCGGCTGCAGGTAGGTATCCACGATCACGACGACATCCGCGGCCCGCTCACTGAGCCGATCGGTCACGTGCAGGCTGCCCCTACGGGCACTCACCGGCCAGTTCACCGACCGCAGCTGATCGCCCGGCACGTAGGGGCGGACGTCGGCGAACTCCACGCCGCGCCCCACGTGCCGGGTCAGCCGGGTGCCGACACGGTCCAGCAACGCGGCGCGCGGAATCGGCGTCGGCTGCGGCGGAGCAATCGGGAACACGAACACCTCGGCCGCCTCGACCAGCGCCGAACCCAGGACGAGCCCACCGTGCGCGACGGCGTCGACGCGCACGGTGAGCGGGTAGCGGCCCCATCGCTGCGCCGACACGGCAACCGTCAGCCGCGGTCCCTGCGCGACGACCTGGATCTCGCTGCCGTGCAACGCCTGGGCGGCGATCGCCACATCGACGTCGTCGGACGTCGTTGTCGCCCAGACGCTGAGCTCCACCCGGTCGGACTCGAAACCTCGCAGCAGTCCCGGCTCCGCGTGCACCTGGACGCCGTGCGACACCCGCTGCCAGGGCATCGAGGCCAGCACCCCGAGCAGCGGCGCGGCGAAGGCGACGAGCTGCCATCGGGATCCGATCACCGCCAGCGCCAGGGCCAGTGCCGCGGCGGACGCGACGGCGAGAGTCAAAGGCGATGCGCGCCAACGCAGTTCGACCTCGGTACAGCGGGCTTCGGTCACGGCGCGGCGGCGGCACGTGGAACCGGCAACCTGTTCAGGAGTTCCTCCACGACGTCGGTGCTGCGGATCTGTCGGACCCACATCTCCGGCCGCAGCGCGACACGGTGTGCCATCGTGGCGACTGCAAGCGATTTCACGTCCTCGGGTATCACGTAGTCCCTGCCCTGCAGCAGCGCGCGCGCCCGCGCCAGCTGGACCAGGTCGAGTTCGGCCCGGGGGCTCGCCCCCACCGCCACCTGCGGGTGCTGACGGGTCGCACCGGCCAGGGCGACCACGTAATGGAGGACGTCCTCGTGCACGGCTACCTGCTCCACCGACTCGCGCATCGCAAGGAGTTCACTCTCGTCGACGACCCGGTTGACCGTCGGTACCGCCGAACCGCGGTCGATCCGGCGGCGCAGCATAGCCGCCTCCTGCGCCGCGGTGAGATGGCGCAGTTCGAGCCGCACCGCGAACCGGTCCAGCTGTGCCTCCGGCAACGGATAGGTGCCTTCGTATTCGATCGGGTTGTCGGTGGCGACCACGAAGAACGGTGGCGGCAGGCGGTGGGTCACCCCGTCGATGCTCACCTGGCGTTCGGCCATCGCTTCCAGCAGCGCCGCCTGAGTCTTCGGCGGCGTGCGGTTGATCTCGTCGGCCATCAGCAGGTCGGTGAAGATCGGCCCGCGCCGGAACTCGAAACGTCCCGACTGCATGTCATAGATCGTCGAACCGAGCAGGTCCGCCGGGAGCAGATCAGGGGTGAACTGCACCCGGGTGAACTTCAGGCCGAGCGCGGCGGCGAACGACCGGGCGATCAGTGTTTTGCCGAGGCCCGGAAGATCCTCGATGAGGACGTGGCCGCCGGCCAGCACGGTCATGAGGATCAGGTTGAGCGAGTCCTCCTTGCCGACCACCACGCGGCCGATCTCGGTCAGCACGGCCCGGCAGCGCTGTGTGGTGGCGGAGATCGGCATCATTGATTGCGTCGTCATATTCGCTCGATCCGCCTCAGAATTTCGTCAAGTGCAGCCCGACCCGGCCCGGGCCGATCGGCCCCGGCGCGAACCGCGCCATCCGGCTCGATCAATGCCCACAGTTGCGGACCGAAATGCATCTCGCCCGTTGCCCGGTATGCCTCTCGGTCTTTGCTCGCCTGTTGACCGGTGGCCAGTTCGAACTGCCGGGCCAACAGCGGCCGTAGGTGCCGGTCCCAGTCGCCTTGTGTCGACTCGGCGCGGCTGATCAGTCTTTCGGTGCGGGCCAGCCATCGACGTAGCGATTCGGGCATCTCGCCATCGCGTCCGCCCGCGGGTGGGTCCGGGTCCTGACCCACCAGCCTCCGCGCGCCGAGCAGCACCACCGCGGTGACCGCGCCGGACGTCACCGGAAGCCAGCTCCGACCGAGCAGGAAGGCCGCGGCCTGCGCCACGACCAGGGCGAACAACCAGTAGCCGACAAGCATCTTCACCGCGTGCCCCGCAGTTCGGCAAGGACCAGACGCAGCGAGTGGACCGCCGTCTCGCGGTGTCCCTCGTCCATCGCGTGGCGACTGAACCTGGCCTCTTTGAAGAGTTCCACGAGGGGTGTCGCGGAGTCCTGCGTCAGCGCCTCGCCCCGCACCGCACGGGCCAGCACGTCCGAGGCGGTGTCGAACTCGCGCGGCGCGGCCGCGGGGACCCGGGCCAGTTCGTGTTCCATGGCCGCGTAGCACGCGATGATCGCCGCTCGAGGGTCACGATCTGGGTTGTCGACCTCCGCCAGCCCGAGCGCTGCGGCACGTGCCAGCGACGACTCTTCGCCGTCGGCGGGCCGATCACGCTCCCCCGGCACCGAGTCGGGCGGGCGGGCGCGGCGCCCGCCGATGGCGGCGATCACCGCCAGCACCACGAACACCACACTGGCCACCAGGACGATCCTGATCGCGGTCAGATCCTCGGGCCGCAGGGCGCGCGGCGGAGGAGGCGGCTGCGCCGAGGGATTGGCCACTTCGGTCTCGGAGGCGCGACCAAAGGGCAGTTCACCGTCGGGCCGGCCCATATTCAGACGCGTCAGGAACCAGACGAGCAGTAGCGAAGCGACCGACAGCGCGGCGACGACGAGCCAGAATCGCCAGCCGGGCCGCACGCGTTGGCGCCCAATCCATTCCAGGCGGCTTGTCGGGGCGGGTCCCGGCGACTTCGGGCGGAGCAGCCGCTCCACGGTGGCAAACGCCAGGATCACCATCGCGACTCCCAGAAGCGCGGCGAGCAGGAAATTCGACGTCGCCGGGCTGAGCTCGTGCTGTCCGGTCACCGGGCCGCCGCCAGGCGGCAGCGACCCCCGCACCGAAACCGCGGCGACACCGATGAGCGAGGCGACCACCGCGATCCGCACCGCCGGATTGTCGGAGGCACTCATTGCCGGTCCGGCCTCGCTGTTCCGCCTTCCAAGCTGGACACAACTGCATTGTTCCACGCGGCACAGACGGGCCGGGTGATTCGGCCTCTCGTCAGCCGCTGTTGCGCAGCGCTGTCGCCAGCCCGCTCATCGTCAGCAGGATGCAGCGTTGCACCAGATCGGCGTCGTCCCCGCACCGGTACCTGCGCAACAGCTCCACCTGCAGGTGATTGAGCGGCTCCAGGTAAGGGAACCGGTTGAACACCGACCGTGCCAGCGCGGGGTTGTCGGCGAGCAGGTCGTCGTGACCGGTGACGAGCTTGTACATGGCTATCGTGCGACGGTGCTCGTCGGCGATCTTGTCGAACACGCGGTGCCGCAACACCTCATCGTCGACGAGCCCGGCGTAGCGCGCGGCCAGCCCCATGTCCGATTTGGCCAGCACCTGAGCCATGTTCGACAGCACCGTGGTAAAGAAGGGCCAGCGCCGGTACAGGCTGCGCAGGACGTCCGCGCGGCCGTCGCCCTGCGCAATCCATTGCTCGATCGCCGTTCCGGTGCCATACCAGCCGGGCAGCATCACTCTCGACTGGCTCCAGGCCAACACCCACGGTATGGCACGCAGATCGGCGATCGAGGTGGTCGGTTTGCGGGAGGTCGGCCGGCTGCCGATATTGAGAGCGCCGATCTCGGCAACCGGGGTCGACGCCTTGAAGTACTCGACGAATCCCGGTGTTTCGTGCACCAGTTCGGCGTAGGCACGCTGTGCGCGAGCGGCCAGGTCGTCGAGCACCTCATACGCGGGGCCCGCGGACTCCCCGAGTCCCTCAACGTCGAATATTGTCGATTCCAGGGTGGCGGCCACCAGGCTCTCCAGGTTGCGCCGGGCGATGCGCGGCTCGGCGTACTTCGCGGCGATCACCTCACCCTGTTCGGTGAGACGCAGAGAGCCGTTGACCGCACCCGGAGGCTGGGCCAGGATCGCGTCGTAGCTGGGTCCGCCGCCGCGGCCCACCGTTCCGCCGCGACCGTGGAAGAGCCGCAGTCGGATTCCGGTCTTGCGGGCCATCTCCACGAGATCCAGTTCGGCGCGGTACAGGGCCCAGTTGGCCGCCAGGTAGCCGCCGTCCTTGTTGGAGTCGGAGTAGCCGAGCATCACTTCCTGGTTTTCGCCCCGGGCGTGGATCAACCCGCGGTACAGCGGAAGATCCAGCACCGCCTCCATGATCCCGGCACCCTGGTGCAGGTCCTCGATCGTCTCGAACAGCGGCACGATTCCAACTGGGCAATGCGGATGCTCACCGGATGCGTCGAGCAGCCCGGACTCCTTGAGCAGCAGGGCGGCCTCCAGCATGTCCGACACCGACCGGCACATCGAGATGATGTAGTTGGGGATGGTTGGGGGACCGAAGACGTTCACGGCGCGGGCCGCCGCGAACACGATGTCCAATTCCTTGCGGGCCAGCTCCGAGAGCTCGGCCCCGTCACGGATCAGGGGCCTGCGGGTACTCAGTTCGCCGATCAGCAACTCGACACGCTCGGGCTCGGGCAGCGAAACGTAGTCCGGGTGCACGCCGGCCCAGGCCAGCAGTTCGGCGACCACTTCCTCGTGGACGTCGGAGTTCTGCCGCATGTCGAGGCCGCACAGATGGAAACCGAAGACACGCACCGCTTCCCGCAGACGCACCAACCGGTCGTCGGCAAGCAGTGCGCTTCCGTTGTCGCGCAGCGAGGCGTCGATCGTGTCGAGATCGGCGAGGAACTCACCGGGGTCTCCGTAACGCGGCAGGTCGCTGTCGATTTCGTAATCCGGCTGGCGATCCAGGATGTCGACCGCGGTGGCCGTCAACCGGCCCAGGACGACGTTGATTGCGCGCCGATAGGGTTCGTCGGCGCGCGCCGGCACGTCGCAGAACCCCGCCAAGGCCATCAGCTCGTCGTTGACCCGGACCAGCCTCGAGGACATGGACAGTTCGCGTTCCAGAGCGCTCAGTTCGGTGAAGTAATGCTCGAAGGCCGCGTAGGCGGCGCTGGCGGTGGCCAGCCGGACGACGTCCGCCGTCACGTTGGGGTTCCCGTCGCGGTCGCCGCCGATCCACGACCCGGGACACACGATCGGTGCGGACAGCGAGCCCGCCTCCGGCCAGCGGGCCCGCAGCGCCGATCGGATCTCAGCGTTGAGCGCCGGGATGACCTCGAAGAACGCGGCCGGGTAGTAGCGCAGGCCGGTTTCGATCTCGTCGGAGATTTTCAACCGGGACAGCCGGACCAGCGCTGTCTGCCAGAGCATGAGGATCTGGCGGCGCAACTCCAGCTCGATGTTGCCTCCCTCGTTGGTGCGGGTGTACCCGCGGGCACGCAGGGCCATCAACTGGGTGACGCGGTGCTGGGTGTCGAAGACGGTCCGGCGCCGGGTCTCCGTCGGGTGTGCGGTGATCACCGGCGACACCTGCGCTCCCGCCAGCGCGTGCGCGACAGCGGCGGCATCCAGATCGGCTGCGTCGAGTTTGAAGTAGGTGGCGGCGAGGCTGCTCGCCTGTGGCGGTTCCCCGGCGGCGATGTGCATCTCCCGTCGGCGTTCACGGTGGATGTCCTCGGCGACGTTGGCCAGCAGCGCGAAGTTGGTGAACGCCCGGACGACCCCCAGGGCCTTCCTGATCTCGATGCCCTCGAACAACGCTGCCAGCTCAGCGCGGTCGATCTCCGAACGGCGGACGCGGAACGACTCCACCCGCGCGCGTTCGACCAGGTCGAAGAGTTCCGCACCGTTCTGCTCGCGGATGGTGTCGCCGAGAATTGTCCCCAGCAGCCTGATGTCCTCCCGCATCGGCTCCGTTGCTTCGCGGCCGAGCTGGGTGCGGCGAACCGCACCGATCGGCGCCAGGGCGGTTTCGGTGACGTCTGCCATGCCCCAAGTATCGGCGCCTGACGGACGCCCCGCATGGCGAGCGGGGCCGCGCGGGACCGCAGACGGCGACTACGCCCCGTACTTTAGCTGCAACCCCATCGCGATGATCGAAACCACCCAGATTCCGGTGACGAACAACGTCAGCCGGTCGAGGTTTCTCTCGACCACGGTTGAGCCGGACAGATTGGACTGGACGCCGCCGCCGAACAGCGACGACAGGCCGCCGCCCTTAGCGCGATGCAGGAGTACCAGCAGAATCACCAGCACACTGGTGATCACCAGCACGATCTCCAGAGCCAAAACCATGCCGGCCAGACTACCGGGTGCTTCCGGTCGGCCCTACCACCGGGTGGGCCGCCGGCATTGCGGCACGCGAGATTTCGGCTACGGCAGCGGGCCCCCCGCCGCGATCGCCGACAGCGTCGCGAACTGTTCGCCGTCCAGCGAAGCACCGCCGACCAGCGCGCCGTCGACGTCTTCCTGCGCGACGATCTCGCCGGCGTTCTTGGCGTTGACGGAGCCGCCGTAGAGGACCCGCACGCTGGCCGCGATTTCGGGGGTGGCCAGCTCGGCGAGTTCGCGGCGGATCGCACCGCACACCTCCTGGGCGTCGGCGGCACTGGCCACCCGACCCGTGCCGATCGCCCAGACGGGCTCATAGGCGATCACGATGCTGCCAATCTGCTCGGCGGACAATCCGGCCAGTGATGCCTTGAGCTGCGCGACGTTGTAGTCGACGTGGGTTCCCGCCTCTCGGATGTCGAGCCCCTCCCCGATACACACGATCGGGGTGAGCCCGTGCTTGAGCGCGGCCGCGGCCTTGGCGGCGACCAGCGCATCGTCCTCGTCGTGGTAGGTGCGGCGCTCGGAGTGCCCGACGACGACGTAGCTGCAGCCGAGCTTGCTCAGGAACGCGCCGCTGATTTCGCCGGTGTAGGCACCGGAGTCGTACCGGGAGAGGTCCTGGGCGCCGTAGGTCAGCCGCAGCTTGTCCCCGTCGACCAGGGTCTGCACGCTGCGCAGGTCGGTGAACGGCGGGATCACGGCAACGTCGACCTTGTCGAGGTACTTGTCGGGCAGCGAGAACGCGATCTTCTGAACCAGGGCGATGGCCTCGAAATGGTTGAGGTTCATCTTCCAGTTACCCGCGATGAGCGGTTTCCGGGACACGGGTCTCCTTGGTGCGTGGTGTTATGTGCTCAGGATATGAATTCCGGGCAGCTCTTTGCCCTCCAGGTACTCAAGGGACGCCCCTCCGCCGGTGGAGATGTGGGAGAAGCCGGCCTCGTCAAGCCCGAGTTGGCGCACCGCGGCCGCCGAATCGCCCCCGCCGACGACGCTGAAACCGCCCTTGGCGGTGGCGGCGATGATCGCCGCGGCCACCCCTTCGGTGCCGGCGGCGAACGCCGGGAACTCGAACACACCCATCGGCCCGTTCCAGAAGATGGTTTTGGCGTTCGACAGCAGGGCGGCAAACCGCTTCACCGACTCCGGGCCGATATCCAGCCCCATCCTGTCCGCGGGGATGCGGTTGGACGGGACCAGCTCCGGCGCGGAGTCGGCGTCGAACTTCTCGGCGACGACGATGTCCACGGGCAGGTGGATCACGTCCCCGTACTCGTCGAGCAATCGGCGGCAGGTCTCGACCATCTCCTGCTGCAGCAGCGAGGTGCCGACCGAATAGCCTTGCGCGGCAAGGAAAGTGAAGCACATTCCGCCACCGACGAGCAGGCTGTCGGCCTTGGTGGCCAGATTCTCGATGACCGCGAGCTTGTCGGACACCTTCGAACCGCCGAGCACCACGGCGTACGGTCGCTCGGTGGATTCGGTGAGTTGTCGGAGCACCTTGACCTCGGCGGCCACCAGCGTGCCCGCGTAGTGCGGCAGCAGTTTGGCGACGTCGTAGACCGATGCCTGCTTGCGGTGCACCACCCCGAAGCCGTCACTGACGAATGCCGCCCCGGAACCCGGTCCGCCGACCAGTTCCGCGAGCGCCTCGGCCAAGCCCGCGCGCTCGGACTCGTCCTTGCTGGTTTCCCGGGCATCGAAGCGGATGTTCTCCAGGAGCAGGATGTCGCCGTCCGTCAGTCCCTCGGCCCGCGCGAGCGCGTCGGCGCCGACCACGTCGCCGGCCAGCTGAACGTGCCTACCGAGCCGCTCCCCGAGGTCCTTGGCCACCGGGGCCAGCGAGTACTTCGACTCGGGCTGACCCTTGGGTCTGCCCAGGTGTGCGGTGACGACAACCTTCGCTCCGGCGTCCGAGAGCGCCTTCAGCGTGGGCAGCGACGCGATGATCCGACCGGGGTCGGTGATTTCGCGGTTACCGTCGAGCGGCACGTTGAAGTCGGAGCGCACGAGCACGCCCCGACCCGAAACGCCTTCCGCGAGAAGATCTTCCAGCGTCTTGACGGACATCGCTCTACAGCGACTTGCCGACCAGGCCGATGAGGTCCACGAGCCGGTTGGAATAACCCCACTCGTTGTCGTACCAGGAGACGGCCTTGGCCTGGTTGCCGATCACCTTGGTCAGTCCCGAGTCGAAGATCGAGCTGTGCGGGTCGGTGACGATGTCACTGGACACGATCGGCACGTCGTAGTACTTCAGGATCCCCTTCATCGGCCCCTCGGCGGCGGCTTTCATGGCGGCGTTGATGTCGGCGGCCGTGGCCTCCTTGGCCAGCTCGACCGTCAGGTCGGTGCAAGAGCCCGTGGGGATCGGCACCCGCAGCGCGTAACCGTCCAGCTTGCCCTTGAGTTCCGGAAGTACCAGCCCGATGGCTTTGGCGGCGCCGGTCGAAGTCGGCACGATGTTCAGAGCGGCCGCGCGGGCACGCCGCAGATCCTTGTGCGGCCCGTCCTGCAGGTTCTGGTCCTGAGTGTAGGCGTGCACGGTGGTCATCAGTCCTTTGACGATGCCGAACTCGTCGTTGAGCACCTTGGCGAACGGCCCGAGGCAGTTTGTGGTGCAGGAGGCGTTGGAGATGATGTTCTGGCTGCCGTCGTACTTGTCGTCGTTGACGCCCATCACGATGGTGATGTCCTCGCCGCTGGCCGGTGCCGAGATGATCACCTTCTTGGCCCCCGCGTCGAGGTGACCCTTGGCCTTCTCGGCGGCCGTGAACAGGCCGGTGGATTCGACGACGACATCGACACCCAGGTCACCCCAGGGCAGTGCCGCGGGTCCTTCCTTGATCGCCAGCGCCTTGACCCGGGCGTTGCCGATGACGATGGTGTCGTCTCCGTCCAGGGAGATCTCTTCGGGGAACCTGCCCAGGATGGAGTCGAACTTCAGAAGGTGTGCCAGGCTGGCGTTGTCGGTGAGGTCGTTGGCGGCGACGATCTCGATATCGGTGTTCTGGCCGGCGGCCTTCTGCGCCGCCAGCGCCCGGTAGAAATTGCGTCCGATGCGGCCGAAGCCGTTCACGCCTACCCGGATGGTCACGTATCACTCCTTGGTCGGTTTCAGTGCTCCGCGCCCAGCCTAGTGCTGCCCGGGTATCCCCGCGCCGTGTGGTGCTGAACTTTCTGCACCGGGTTCCTGAACATTTCTCGTGGGCGGCCGACGATCCGGCGCCCCGTCCGTTCAGGCCTCGTCGAGAAGTTCGGCGGTCACCGCCGACTCCGTATCGGGGATACCGTCCTGTTTGGCCTTGCGATCGGCCATGGACAACAGGCGCCGGATCCTGCCGGCGACCGCGTCCTTGGTCATCGGCGGGTCGGCCAGCCGGCCCAACTCCTCCAGCGAGGCCTGCCGGTGCTGGACCCGAAGCTGGCCCGCCGCGGCCAGGTGATCGGGCACGCCGTCGCCGAGGATCTGCAGGGCGCGCTCGACCCGCGCGGCCGCAGCCACCGCCGCCCTCGCCGAACGGCGCAGATTGGCGTCGTCGAAGTTGGCCAGGCGGTTGGCGGTGGCGCGAACTTCGCGGCGCAGCCGGCGTTCCTCCCAGACCAGCCGAGTGTCCTGAGCGCCCATATGGGTGAGCAGTGCGCCGATCGCCTCGCCGTCGCGCACCACGACGCGATCGGCTCCGCGAACTTCCCGGGCCTTGGCGCTGACGCCGAGCCGGCGAGCGGCCCCGACGAGCGCCAACGCGGCTTCCGGGCCGGGACAGCTGACCTCCAGCGCCGACGAGCGGCCCGGCTCCGTCAGCGACCCGTGGGCGAGGAACGCCCCCCGCCACGCCGCCTGGGCGTCGGCGATGCCACCGCCAACGACCTGCGCAGGTAAGCCCCGCACGGGACGCCCGCGCAGGTCGAGTAGCCCGGTCTGCCTCGCCAACGCTTCCCCGTCCTTGGCGACCCGCACCACGTACCGGGTGTTCTTCCGGATACCGCTGGCCGAGAGCACATGCACCA
This sequence comes from uncultured Mycobacterium sp., assembly GCA_964511995.1. Lineage (GTDB taxonomy): Bacteria > Actinomycetota > Actinomycetes > Mycobacteriales > Mycobacteriaceae > Mycobacterium. The sequence goes on along the minus strand of CAZEHT010000025.1, from coordinate 13,556 downwards.
CGGCGTTGTACCCGTAGAGGTCGAAGATGTCCTTTCGCAGCCGGCGCGCGATGATCCCGAGATCCACCTCGGCTTCCACGACGACCCTGCCGGAAACGATGTGCAGGCCGCCCGCGAAACGCAGCAGGGCCGCGACCTCGGCTCGACGCGCGCTGACAGAGTTGATCACCACGCGGCTCAGTTCGTCCTTGACGTCGGCCGTCATCGCCACGGATCGTCACCTCTCGGTTCAGTCAGAGTCCGTCCACGGATGCCCGGGGTCACCGTCGGAACCGTCGGCTCCGGCGGGGCCGTCCCCCGTGTTCGCACACCATCGAGCGCTGCGGCCAGCTTCGCTGGATCATGTAAAGGTGTACCAGGTCTAGCGACGTCAGCAAACGCGACCTTGGCAGCGAGCATGGCCGCGGTGCGCCGCAGCTGTTGACGCTCGCGGTCTCCGGACACCCGGGCCGCATCGACGACGATGTCGTGAACCGTGAAATCAGGCGCGTGCTGGGCCAGCACGTGCAGATGCCGCTCCGCCGAGAATCCGGCCGTCTCCCCCGGTTGATCGGCCAGATTGAGCACCACCGCACGCCGGGCCGGCGTCGCGCGCAGGGCCGCGGCCAGCCCCGGTACCAGCATGTGCGGGATGACGCTGGTGAACCACGAACCGGGCCCCAATACAACGAGGTCGGCGGCCATGATCGCGTCGACGGCCTGCCTGGTGGCGGGGGGATTTCCCGGCAGCAGCCGCACCCTTCGTACCTTGCCCGGGGTGGTGGCGATCGCCACCTGTCCGCGGATCACCCGGCTCATGCGTGGATCGGTTTCGAGTCCGGCTACGTCAGCCTCGATCTGCAGGGCGATGGGGCACATCGGGAGCACCCGACCCTTGAGTCCGAGGATCCGGCCAACCTCGTCGAGCGCCGAGACCGGATCGGCGAGCACTTCGTTGAGGCCAGCCAGCAACAGATTGCCGATCGGGTGGCCTGCCAGCGCGCCGTCGCCGCCGAACCGGTGTTGGATGATGGTCGCCCACAGGCGGCCGTGCGGACTGTCAGATGCCAACGCCGCCAACGCCATCCGCAGGTCGCCGGGCGGAACGATGTCGAGTTCGCTGCGCAGCCGGCCCGACGACCCGCCGTCGTCGGCGACGGTCACCACGGCCGTGACGTGAGGAGTCAGCCGCCGGGCAGCCGAGAGCGTGGCGTAAAGACCGTGTCCGCCGCCGAGGGCGACGATGCGATGGCTCATTCCCGGCCCAGATCCCGGTGCAGAACCCGAACGGACAGCTCGGGGACGGACTCCAGCAAGGCCGCGAGCGCCTCCGCCATCGCGACGCTGCGATGTTTACCACCAGTGCACCCGACCGCGACCGTCATGTACCGCTTTCCCTCCCGCCGGTAGCCTTCCACGACCAGCCCCAGAAGCTCATGGTAGGTCCGCAGGAAGCGGCCGGCCCCGGGTTGCCCGAGGACATAGTCCCGTACCGCCTGATGCTGCCCGCTGTGAGGGCGCAATTCGTCGACCCAGTGCGGGTTGGGCAGGAACCGCACATCGGTCACCATGTCGGCGTCCATTGGCAGGCCGTACTTGAACCCGAACGACTCCACCGTGACGCTGGTCGTCGGCACCGCCTCCGCGCCGAACGCGCGCTCGACGCTCTCGCGCAGCGCAGGAACCGACAGCATCGACGTGTCGATGACGAGGTCGGCGCCGGCCCGCACCGGTGTGAGCATGGCGCGCTCGGCGGCGATGCCCTCCGAAAGCGTCATGTCGCCCTGCATCGGATGGCTGCGGCGGTTCTGCTCGTAGCGCCGGACCAGGATGTCGTCGGATGCCTCCAAGAACAACACCCGGGGGGTGATGTCGCGGGTGGCCAGCTCCCTGCGCACCGAGTCGAGGTCGCCGGTGAAGCCGCGGGAGCGGGCATCCATCACGATCGCCAGCTGGGTGATCCGCGAACCCGCCGCCAGACCGAGGTCGACCATCCGGGCGATCAACTCGGGCGGCAGATTGTCGGCGACATACCAGCCGAGGTCCTCCAGAACCTTGGCGGCGGTCCCCCGCCCGGCACCGGACAACCCGGTCACCAGGACGACGTCGATACCGGATACCCCGCCGGCATCCGTACCGGAAATCGGCGCCCCCTGTGCCGCATCGTCAGTACTGTCTGTCATCCCGATACCCGTTCAGCGACCTCATCACCGCGATCACCGCGATCACCGCCATCACCGCGATCATCGCGTACAGGCGCTCCGGATAGGACCGCTCCCGGCGAATCCGGCGCATTCGTCGTCACCCCCAGCGACACCAGCACAGCCGTTGCGGTGGCCGTGCCGATGCCGGGAACGGCGGTGATCTCATCGACCGATGCCTGCTTGAGCCGCGCCACCGAACCGAAATGGGTGACCAGTGCCTTGCGCCGCTGCTCCCCCAACCCAGGCACCGCGTCCAGGACCGAAGCGGTCATGCGCTTGGAGCGCTTGCTGCGGTGGAACGCGATCGCGAACCGGTGGGCCTCGTCCCTGATCCGCTGCAGCAGGTAGAGCGCCTCGCTGTTGCGGGGCAGGATGACGGGCTCGGCTTCGCCGGGCACCCAGACCTCCTCGAGCCGCTTCGCCAAACCGATCACCGCGATGCCGCCGGCCCCGGCCTCTTCCAGTGCTGCCACTGCCGCATTCACCTGCGGCGCCCCGCCGTCGACGACATAGAGGTTGGGCGGATAGGCGAATCTGCGTGACCGCCCCGGTCCGGCGGGGTCACCAGGTTGCGCGGCGGGGTCAGGTTCCCCGCCGTCGCGCACATGGCGCCAGAACCGGCGCCGGGTGACCTCCGCGATGGAGGCGACGTCGTCTGCGCGGCCGTCGCCGGCGGCGTGCTTGATCGTGTAGTGCCGGTAGTCCGACTTGCGCGGCAGACCGTCCTCGAACACCACCAGCGAAGCGACCACGTCGGTGCCCTGGACGTGGCTGATGTCCACGCATTCGATGCGCAACGGCGCCTCGGCGAGTCCAAGTGCGTCCTGAATACTTTGCAGCGCAGCCGATCTGGCGGTGAAATCGCCGGCTCGCCGCAGCTTGTGCTGCTGCAGGGCCTCCCTGGCGTTGCGGTGTACCGTCTCGGCGAGAGCCTTCTTATCACCCCTCTGGGGCACACGCAACGCGACGCGGGAGCCGCGCAACTGCGACAGCCAACTCGCCAGTTCCTCGGCATTGGGCGGCAGGCAGGGCACCAGTACCTCACGCGGCACCGGATTGGTGGCCTCATCAGCAGCGCCGCCCAATTCGGCCTGGTCACCGTAGAACTGGGTGAGAAACTGCTCCACCATCTGCTCCCGCACCGAATTCGCCCAACCGTTTGACTCGGTCGGTCCGCTCGGCTTTTCCACGATCCACCCGCGCTCGCCGCGAACCCGGCCACCGCGGACGTGGAATACCTGCACCGCGGCCTCGAGTTCGTCCTCGTCGAACGCGACCACGTCGGCGTCGGTGCCGTCGCCGAGGACCACCGCCTGCTTCTCCATCGCCCGCCGCAGCGCCCCCAGGTCATCGCGTAGCCGCGCCGCCCGTTCGAAGTCGAGTTCAGCTGCCGCGCTTGTCATTTCCCGTTCGAGCTCACGGGCGAACTTTTCGGTTCGGCCGGACAGGAAATCGCAGAAATCCTCGACGATGCGACGATGCTCTTCGGCACTGACCCGTCCGACACAGGGTGCCGAACACTTGTCGATGTAGCCGAGCAGGCAGGGTCGGTCGATCTGGCTGTGCCGTTTGAACACCCCGCCCGAACACGTGCGGGCCGGAAAGACACGGGTCAGCAGGTCCAGCGTCTCGCGGATAGCCCACGCGTGCGAATACGGCCCGAAGTAGCGCACGCCCTTGCGCCGCGGGCCCCGGTACACCGACAACCGGGGGTATTCCTCGTTCAACGTGACCGCCAGCACGGGATATGACTTGTCGTCGCGGTAGCGCACATTGAACCGCGGGTCGAACTCCTTGATCCAGTTGTACTCGAGCTGCAACGCCTCGACCTCGGTGTTGACGACGGTCCATTCCACCTTTGCGGCGGTGGCGACCATCTGGCGGGTGCGGGGGTGCAGGCTTGCGACGTCGGCGAAGTAGGACGTCAGCCGGCTGCGCAGGCTCTTGGCCTTGCCGACGTAGATGACCCGACCGTGCGCGTCGGAGAACCGGTAGACACCGGGTTCCACCGGGATGGACCCGGGCGCGGGCCGGTACGTCGCGGGGTCGGGCACCGCTTCAGATTAGCCCGCGCCGACGGTGTGAAGCGTCCCGGATAACCGGTCGCTCAATTGTAAAGCGGGTCTAAGTCGTAACGAAGGCATGCCTGATAAAGCTGGTCCAGCTTCCATCCCCGGCATTGCGCCGCCCGGGACAGATTGAATTCCCATTTCACCGGGCGATTGCTTTCGAGATCTTGAATAGTCATTCTTCGGGATATCGTTCCTCCTTTCGGAGTGCTGATCTTGAAGTCAGCAGACTTTCCTTCGAGGAGGCTGCTGATGGCGGGAAGACACGCCGCGCCCCCACCTGCCGCCGCAGCCAGTATCGCCGCGCCTTTGAAACGCCCCGCGCCCTCGGCGAGGCCCTTCGCCAGGGCGCCCATAAAGGTCGATGACGCTGCGCACACCGCAGGTGTCAGCGTGTTGTCGGCAGCGGCAACTGGGACGCAGGTAGCGGAGATCGCGGCAACCGACAAGCCGCCCGCCAGCACTGTTCGGAGCCCGACTCGGCGAAAGTCCCCGGAATTGCTTTTCAACATTTCTTCTCCTTCTCTTTTTATCAACAGCCTGAGCTCATGACGGGGTCGATTTCGCGGTCTTTTGACTATCCCGCAGCCAGCGACAACGCCTTTTTCGGCGCGATCCGTTGTTTGGCCGTGACCCAAGATCGTGGTCGTCAGCGCTGCGCGGTCGCCGAGAATCGGAAGTGCGCGCGCCAAGGTGGGCATCGACACCGCGAGCTGCCGGGACCCGTAACCGCGGAGGCACACGATCGGGAGACGATTCACGCGGTTCCCTCCACAGTCCACGACGGGGGCCGCAAACCGAAGCGGAGCGGCAGGCAACAATCATCAGAGATACAGCAAACCAAAGGCGCGCGTAGGCGGTTACGCGGAACACGGTCATGCCCCTACTCGCTCCATGCTCCGCGCTACGCGCACCGGATCGTGGAATCCGGCATTTCCGGCCCTCGAGTTACGCAGTATCTATGAACTGGCAACCCCAGGAGGCAGCCCACTTTGCGAACAAATCGCAGTTCAGAAAGTCGGTGTTCGGGATGACGGACGGCACCGATGCGATGGGGCACGACGGTCCGCAAAGGCGGCCGGCCGCACCTCACGCATATCCGAAGAAGCGCACAATACCGCCCTCGGCAGTGGCGTGGGCCTGGATTTGCACGCCGGGTTCGCAAACGCCTGAGCTCAGATGAGCAACGCCTTGGCAGTGAGCGCCATCCCCGACGACGCGCCACGCCGCATTCGTTAACCCGCGTCGATATCCGGCCGGTACCGGTGCATGAGCGACCGGACGGTGTCCATGGCGGCAACCGCTCTGCCTTTGTCGACGGCCTGAATCGCCATCACCGGGATGTACTCGTCGTCGGGCAGGTCGACACGCGCCCACCGCGCGCCATGCGGAAAACTGACGTCGACCACGTTCGCCCAGGGAATCAGCTTGTCGCCCAACATGTTACGAACCGACAGCCCTGCCGCGCCAACCCGCAGCCTCGGACGGGCGAAGAGCAGCACCACACCGGCGATCACGATGCCGAGCACGCCCATCGCGATCTGATCGGCGGTTTGAAAGATCACCCCGGTGGAGCCCACCTTCAGCAGAAGGCCGACTCCGATGTGCGCCGCCGCGATCAGCAACGCCGCCGCATAGACAAAATACGGCGCGAGGTGGGGGCGTAATTCCGCGTCCCAGCCGCTCGGGGTGCTCACGTTTCCGCACGCAGATCGCGCAGGGTCAGGGCGGTGCTCAGTGCCGCCGCCGCGGCCTGCTCGCCCTTGTCTTCAGCCGAATCCGGCAGACCGGCCCGATCCAGGGCCTGATCTTCGGTGTTGGTGGTGAGCACGCCATTAGCCACCGGGGTCGAGGCATCCAGCGAGACCCGGGTCAGGCCCTGGGTCACCGCGTCGCACACGTAGTCGAAATGCGGGGTCTGACCGCGGATCACGACGCCGAGCGCGACGACGGCGTCATGGTTTCGGGCCAGTTCCTGCGCCACGACCGGGATCTCGATGGCGCCGAGGACCCGCACCACCGTCGGATCGGCGATTCCGGCGGAGTGCGCCACCCGCAGCGCACCGTCGAGCAGCGCGTCGCAAATCCGGGTGTGCCAGGTGCTGGCCACGATCGCCAGCGAAATGCCGGCAGCGTCGAGTTCCGGCATCTGCGGCACGCCGGCTCCGCCACTCACGAAACCCCGCCGGAATCCGAGGGTGAGTGTGCGGCGACGTCGGCCGGCCGGTATTCGTCAAGCCCCGTCAGCTCGTGGCCCATCCGGTCGCGCTTGGTCATCAGGTATTTGATGTTCTCGGCGTTGGCGCGCACCGGCAGCGGGACCCGTTCGATGATGTGCAGCCCGTAGCCGTCCAGGCCCACCCGCTTGGCGGGGTTGTTGGTGAGCAGCCGCATCGAGCGGACGCCGAGGTCGACCAGGATTTGCGCGCCGGTCCCGTAGTCGCGGGCGTCGGCGGGCAAGCCCAACTTCAGATTGGCGTCGACGGTGTCGTCGCCGGCGTCCTGCAGTTGGTAGGCCTGCAGTTTGTGCATCAACCCGATCCCGCGGCCCTCGTGCCCGCGCATGTAGAGAACGACACCGCGGCCCTCCCGGGCGACCATCGCCATGGCGGCATCCAGTTGCGGCCCGCAGTCACAGCGCTGCGACCCGAACACGTCTCCCGTGAGACATTCCGAGTGGACGCGCACCAGCACATCCTCACCGTCGCTGTGCGGGCCGGCGATCTCGCCGCGGACCAGCGCGACATGCTCGACGTCCTCGTAGATGCTGGTGTAGCCGACAGCGCGGAACTCTCCGTGACGCGTGGGTATGCGGGCTTCGGCGATGCGCTCAATATGCTTTTCGTGTTTGCGGCGCCACTCGATCATGTCGGCGATCGAGATCAGCGCGAGATCGTGTTCGTCGGCGAAGATGCGCAGCTCGTCGGTCTGAGCCATCGCGCCTTCGTCCTTTTGGCTGACGATTTCGCAAATCGCCCCTGCGGGCTGCAGACCGGCCAACCGCGCCAGATCCACCGCCGCCTCGGTGTGCCCGGGCCGTCGCAACACACCGCCGTCCTTGGCGCGCAGCGGCACCACGTGGCCGGGTTTGGTGAAGTCGTCGGCGGTGGTCGCCGGGTCGGCGAGTGCGCGCATGGTGGTGGCCCGATCCGAGGCCGATATGCCGGTGCCGACACCCTCTTTGGCGTCCACCGTCACGGTGTAAGCGGTGCCGTGCTTGTCTTGGTTGATCGCGTACATAGGCAGCAGCCCGAGGCGGTCGCAGATCGCGCCGTCGAGTGGAACGCACAGGTAGCCGGATGTGTAGCGGACCATGAATGCGACCAGTTCAGGAGTGGCCTTCTCCGCCGCGAAGACGAGATCGCCCTCGTTCTCACGATCCTCGTCGTCGATGACGACGACCGCCTTGCCCGCGGCGATATCGGCGACCGCTCGCTCCACGGTATCCAGCCTCGTCATCGTCACCACCTTTGCCGGCCTTGACCTGGAGCGGCTTCTACGTCATCCAGGACGTCATCCAGTATGAACCACTCCGACGGGCGTCATTACCGTCGCGCCAGGGGTGACGGTGGGTTCCACCCGCACCCGCACGACGCCGACGCGACGCGCATTCCGCGCCCTCAGTTGAGGCGCCACCAGCGTCTGCGGGTCGCCACGTGATCCGCCCGGTCAGGGTCGTCGTAGCCGCCGAGGCATGTGTGATCGGCCGCGATACGCTCGGTGACCACCTCGGATAGGCCGGAACCGTCAGCAGTCTCGTCCTCAACGAATTCCGCGGCCCATTGCGGACGGGCGCAGCCGCGCAGTTCTGCTGCCTTCCGAGCCTCCCGGACCCCAGCCGAGATGCTGTGCCACATGTGCTCCTCACCCAGGCGTTCGATGAACCCCGCACGCGCGAGTTTCTGCCTGGCCTGATAAAAGACCCTCACGAGGTACAGCTCGATGCCGCGGTCCTGAAGCCGTTTGAGCAACATTTCGAGCGCGTCGATGCTGGTGGTGTCCATTTGGCTCGTCGCCTCCAGATCCAGCAGCACCGCGCGAACATCGTCACCGGCCTCCTGCACGCGTTTGAGGACCAAGTCGCATGCGTCGCCGGCGTTCGCCCAGAACAGCGGCGCGTTCAGTCGCAGTACCACGATGCCGTCATAGGTCCGCCGCTCCGGATGGTTCCGGAGCGACCCCCACGCGGCCTTCTCGCTCATCACCCGGCCCATCACCTCGACGTCGATGAGGCTGAAGCGGTACACCAGACCGAACACCGACTGAGCGATCGCGATCAACAGCCCATACAGCGGGCCGAATGACAGAACGCCGATCATCGCCGCCATCGCGGAGACGAAGTCGTTGCGCCGGATCCACTTGTATCGCTTGAGCGCCGCGAGGTCCATGAGTCCCCACACCGCCTGGATCACGATGGCCGACAGCACGGTGCGGGGAAGGGGTGCCAGCGAATCGGCGACCAGCGCAATCACCAACAGCACCGTCGCGGCGGTCACCAGCCCGGTCAGCTGGCTGTTGCCGCCGGAACGGTGCGCCGCCGCGGTCTTCGACAAGGAACCGGCGACCCCAAGCCCGCCGGACATCCCGGCCGCGACGTTCGCCGCTCCCGATCCCAAGAGTTCCTGGTTCGAGTCGATCGAATATCCCTGTTTGGCGGCGAAAAGCCGGGCGGCACTGAGCCCCTCGGCCAACCCCACCATTGCCAGGGCCACTCCGCCGAACAGGACCGGGACTATGTCGTTCAGCCCGATCGCCGGCAATCCGATCGGCGGCAGACCCGTGGGCACCGTGCCCACCACGAGCACACCGCGGTCGGAGAGCTTCGCGAAGGCAGAGATAGCCACCGCCGCGACGAGCACCGCCAGGCCCCACGGGACCCGGGGCACGAACCTGGCTCCCAGGAAGAGCACGGCCAGCGCGGCGGCTCCGATCAGGGACGTCAACGGGTCGAGTTCGGTGATGTGGCGCACGATGTGGATCAACTGTTCGATGGAGTCGCCGTTCGAGGGCGGCAATCCGAGTAGTTTCGGGGTCTCGCCGATGATGATCACCAGAACCAGACCGAAGACGAAGCCCGTGACTATCGGCCTGGAAAGGAACTCTGCCGCCCAGCCAAGGCGAAGCAGGCCCATCGCGAGCAGGACGAGTCCGGACGCGATGGCGAGCGCGGCCGTCAGAGTCGCGGCGCGCCCCGCATCACCGGCCGCCAGGGGTGCCACGATAGTGCCGGATACGACCGAGACGGTGGAGACGGGGCCGATGACGAGGTGTGGCGACGATCCGAAGATCGCGTAGGCGATGAGTGCCGCCGGAATCGCGTAGATGCCCAAGACCACCGGGACGCCGGCGATACCCGCGTAGCCCAGCGCCTGCGGCACGGCCAGTGCCGCGACGATGAGCCCGGCGAGCAGGTCACCCCGGATCTGGCGCGGCCCATAGTTGGACGCCCAGGACAGGATGGGCAGTCGGCTCCGGATACTGTTCGAAACGTTCACAGACGCGTCGCCTCTCGTCCATCCCCAGGCAACGTTAGCCCAAGATCAGGCGAGACTCATCGGGCCGACGAGATGGTATTCGACGAGGTGGGTTCGATATCAGCCGGTCGGTTCGCTTAGCCGGCGACCCGCCGTGTCGTCACACCGCGTCGGTGGTGCGCACGTGGCGGGCGCCCTTTCGATTTCGGGTCAACATCCATCCGAGCGCGAGCATCACGATGCCGATTGCCCCATGCAACCAGTTGTCGCCGATGTTGGACGGGAGGAAGTTCGCCGTGCTCTCAGGTGCAACTCCGAAGATCACCACGCCGTAAACGCACAACACGAGGTAGAGCAGACCGCCGAAGATCAGGAACAGCCGAGCGCCTTGGAAGGTGCGCGCCAGCACTACGCCGGCGACGCCGGTCGCCAGATGGACGACGTTGTGGAGGATCGACACCTCAAACAGCCCGCCGAGGTGGGCCCCGGGATGATGGTTGAACCAGCTCATAGCCTGGTAGTCGGTGGTGATACCGGGAATGAAGCCCAACACCCCCAGTAGCAGGAATGCCACCCCGGCCACGAGCGCAGCCCGTTGGACCCCCGTCCATTTGGCTGGCGCCCATTTGGCAAGCCGACCCTCACCGCCGAGATTGGTTGTCATCGCTGCTCCTGTTCTGGATATTGCTGGATACCCTACAATTAACAGCCGGTCAAGATGAGAATTTCAATGCATTCACCATTGCTCTAACACCAAATCACCCGGTGCGCCCCATGCGGCGTCGCGTCGTGACCGCAGATTCGCCGATTGTGGATATTTCGCTTGTGCGGGCCCCGCAGTTTCGGCGGGAGCGGCAGCTGGTGAACTGCGAGAATCCTTTCTGGTCCAATAACGTGAGCCCCGCCGCGTCGCCCAGGGTTTGAAGACGCATTTTCGGCGCACCATTTGACTCACCCGGAGACCGTTGACTGTTGAGCGGTCCCGAAGACAGTCCGGTTCCTGGACGTACCAAGCCATGAGCGGGGGCGTGTTCATCACGTCCTCAAGTGAATGGCTGCGTCAAAACTCGCCCTTCACCATCGACGTGGCGGGCAGGAGTCACAATCGTGCGGTCCACAGCGCCGGTCTGGACGCCTGGCTGTGCCGACGCCACCGCCGTAGGTAGCGGTCCAACACGGCTCGATGTCTGCGGGCGTGACGGCCACGCACCGGCCCATGCCGGCCTTGCCGCGCCGGTTGGACCCCTGCGCTACTGCAAATCGCCGTATTTAGGCACATATCCGCTGGTCGAGGCGTTTTTTGCTTCCATCAGCCGCTCAACATATTTGGCGATCACGTCCACTTCGAGATTCACCGGCGTACCGACGGCAGCACGGCCAAGGGTAGTGAGCTTCAGCGTGGTGGGGATCAGCGACACCTCGAACCAATCCTGGGAAGCGCCGCCGTCGCCCAGCCCGGACACCGTCAGCGATATCCCGTCGACGGTGATCGATCCCTTGTGCACCACATATCGGGCCAGGTTCTTCGGCAGCGAGATGCGGACGACGTCCCAATGCTCCGACGGACTGCGCGACAGCACCGTACCGGTGCCGTCGACGTGGCCTTGCACGATGTGACCGCCCAAGCGGCTGTTGATGGCAGCCGCGCGCTCGAGGTTCACCCGCGAGCCCACCTCGAGACGCCTGAGACTGGACCGGCTCAGCGTCTCGGCCATGACATCGGCACTGAACCGTCCGTCCGGCAGCACGCCGACGACCGTCAGGCAGACACCGTTGACGGCAATCGAGTCGCCGTGCGTGGCGTCGGCGGTCACCAGCGGTCCGTGGATGACGAACCTCGCAGCGTCGGAGAGCGCCTCCATGCCGACAACCTCGCCGAGCTCCTCGACGATCCCGGTGAACACGTCACCAATTTAGCCGCTCGAAAGATGCCGACCGCCTGCGGGCAATCGGAGACGCCACTGCGTCGGATGCCGCCGGATCGCGTAGCCGGCATCAGCGCGAGACCCGCCTCAGCGAGAGTCTGAGCAAGATTCTCAAGAAGCGGAATTGATTGGCGATATATTCACCAATTCAGGCTGGTGGTGCTCTTTTCATTGCTCTCGACCGAAGGGCGGAGGGGCGGAGTTACGATAGGAAACTCCATTGATCAGGAAATGCATTCTGAGGAAATTGGGGTGACGAAAAACGGTCCCGCGCGCGACGCGGACAACGCAGCTACCTTATTCCGCAAGGCGGACAAACACCGGCCGAACAAGCTGGCCCCGCTGGCCCGCATCGATCTCGGCGCCGACGGCTACGTCGATCTGGTCGACGAGCGTGAAGTGCGTCCGGATGGAGAGATCGTTGTCGTCACCGTTGGCCGGCAGTTCGGCGAACGTGCACGCTTCCTGATCACCAAAGCCGGTGCAACGCCCCTTGAGTTGTTCGTGCTATGTCCCGCGACCAGCGTGTTTCGACCCGATTCGTCGAAGATCACCGGCTTCGCGCCGCCAGCGACCCGGGGGTTCCCCGCGAGCCACGAAATTCTTCGCGGTCGGCGGTTTTCCGCAACTTCACGGGCCCCCCTCTGGGGCGCACGATTTTCTACGAAATTTTCGCCACGGACGACGAGAACGACTTCGAGTGGGCATGCAACCCCAATGCAACCCCATTCCCATACCGTTTTTCACGCATTGGGCCAATTACGACATGGGCGCCGTGGAGGATCACATCACGTGGCCGCAAGGGTACGCGTTCGTTCACAACGCGACGCAACGGCCTCTGGGATTGTGCTACTACCACGGAAACAGTGCCAGCGCCACGATCAACGTGTGGATCGAAAGTGGACTCGACGAGACTTTCTATCCGACAATCTGGTCCGACACGTTTCCCCGGGCAACGTCGTTTGGTTACCTGTCGAAGGGGATATCGCATCTGCACTGGGAAGACCTCGAACCGGGCACCGGCGCGGTGCGCCTGGTGGGCACGTGGAGCGAGTACTGACGAGGTAGCGCGAGAGCCGTGATCGCGGCGTAGTCGGCTGAACACGCCGGCCCGGGAATTAGGTCGGGATAGATAGTAGGGGTAAGTAGGGGCAAGTAGGGGCAAGTACGGGCAAGTACGGGCAAGTACGGGCAAGTACGGGCAAGTACGGGCAAGTAGAGATAACTTCAGCCCCGTGGACAGTTTCGACCGCCGCGGAGCGGTGGTGACCGGTGGGGCGAGCGGCATTGGCCTGGCCGCCGCACGGGAGTTCGCCTCTCGCGGCGCACGGATCGTCTTGGCCGACATCGACGAGGCCACGCTGGCCGGGGCCGTGGACGGCCTGCGGACAGAGGGCTTCGATGCATACGGGGTGATCTGCGACGTCCGGCGGCGCGACGCCGTGGCGCATCTGGCCGACGAGGCATTCCGACTACTCGGCGCGGTACACCTGGTGTTCAACAACGCCGGGATCGCCCTGGCCGGGCCGGTCGTCTCGATGACCCACGACGATTGGCGGTTGGCCATCGACGTCGACCTGTGGGGACCAATCCACGGTGTGGAGGTGTTCCTGCCCAGGCTGATGGAGCAGGGCCAGGGTGGCCACATGCTGTTCACCTCGTCGTTCGCCGGCCTGGTGCCCAATTTCGGCCTGGGACCGTACTGCGTGACCAAATACGGCGTGGTTGCGCTAGCCGAAGTGCTGTCGCGAGAACTCAAGGGCAGTGGTATAGGGGTTTCGGTGCTGTGCCCAATGCTCGTGCACACCAACCTCTTCGCGACGTCGGCACGCGAGCGCGGCGAGGTCGTCACTTCGCCGGCCGGGGACGCGGCGCTCGACGACGACAACGTCACGCTATCCGCTG
>CAZEHT010000024.1:0-40044 GCA_964511995.1 uncultured Mycobacterium sp. | reverse complement strand
GCGATTCACCGGCCGGTCTGCGCCTGCCGCTGAACTCCATCAACTGGAGACCGCCGCGCGCCACGTTCCCCGGTGACCCACTGGCCGATCGGGGCGGGATCGACGTCGACCCGGCAGCCGACGCGGAGGTGGACACCTCCGACGACGCACCCCCCACCGCCATGGTCGCCGAGCTCCGCGACGGGCTGCTCTACATCTTCCTGCCGCCGACCGAAGATGCCGAGCACTTCGTGGATCTCGTTGCGCGAGTCGAAGTGGGCGCGTCGGCGGCGCGCACGCCCGTGGTCGTCGAAGGCTACGGCCCTCCCGCCGATCCGCGGCTGCCGTCGATGACGATCACCCCCGACCCCGGCGTCATCGAGGTCAACGTCGCTCCCACCGCCAGTTTCGCCGAGCAGCGAGCACAACTGGAGGCGCTCTACGAGCAAGCCCGGCTGGCCCGGCTGTCCACGGAGTCCTTCGACATCGACGGCACCCACGGCGGCACCGGCGGCGGCAACCACATCACGCTGGGCGGCACCACCCCGGCCGACTCGCCGCTGTTGCGCCGTCCCGATCTGCTGGTTTCGCTGCTGACGTACTGGCAGCGGCACCCTTCGCTGTCCTACCTGTTCGCCGGGAGATTCGTCGGGACGACCTCGCAGGCGCCGCGTGTCGACGAAGGGCGCTCCGAGGCGCTCTACGAGCTGGAAATCGCGTTCTCCGAGATCGCCCGGCTCGCTCCGTCCGCCGGAGGTAAGGCCTCGGCGCCCTGGGTCACCGACCGGGCGCTGCGCCACCTGCTGACCGACATCACCGGAAACACGCACCGGGCCGAGTTCTGCATCGACAAGCTCTACAGCCCCGACAGTGCCCGCGGCCGCCTCGGCCTGCTGGAACTGCGCGGCTTCGAGATGCCGCCCCACTACCAGATGGCGCTGGTGCAGTCGCTGCTGGTGCGGTCGCTGGTCGCCAGGTTCTGGGACGAGCCGCTGCGCGCACCGCTGATCCGGCACGGCGACAACCTGCACGGCCGGTACTTGCTGCCGCACTTCCTCATCCACGACATCGCCGACGTGGCCGCGGACCTGCGCGCGCATGGCATCCAGTTCGAGACGAGCTGGCTGGACCCGTTCACCGAATTCCGGTTCCCCCGGATCGGGACCGCGGTGTTCGACGGAGTGGAAGTGGAGCTGCGGGGCGCCATCGAGCCCTGGAACGTCCTAGGGGAGGAGTCCACCGGAGGGGGAACCGCCCGCTACGTGGACTCGTCGGTGGAGCGCATCCAGGTCCGGCTCGTGGGCGCTGACCGGCGGCGTTATGTGGTGACGTGCAACGGCTACCCGATACCGCTGCTGGCCACGGACAATCCCGATATCCAGGTCGGCGGGGTGCGGTTTCGCGCGTGGCAGCCGCCCAGTGCGCTGCACCCGACGATCACTGTCGACGGGCCGTTGCGATTCGAGTTGGTCGACACCAGCTCGGGAATGTCTCGCGGCGGTTGCACCTACCATGTGTCGCATCCCGGCGGGCGGTCCTACGAGACTCCGCCCGTCAACGCCGTGGAGGCCGAATCCCGGCGCGGCCGGCGTTTCGAGGCGACCGGATTCACTCCGGGAAAAGTCGACATGTCCGACATCCGGGAGAAGCAGGCCCGCCAGTCCACCGACGTCGGCGCTCCGGGCATCCTCGACCTGCGCCGGGTGCGAACCGTGCTGCGGTGATGCGCCGCCGGCAGGGCTCAGCTCTCTTCGGCGGCCTCCGACCGCGGTCGCGACTCGCCGAAGGTGTCGAACGACGCGGGGCGACGGGCCGGCTGGTGCCCGTGCACTCCTTCGGCATAGGCGGTCTCGGCGTGCTCGGCGAAATCGATACCGGCCATCTCCTCCTCGGCGCTGACGCGAAAACCGATCACCCGGTCGATAAGCCTGCCCAGCAGGAACGACACGGCGAACGCGTATCCCGCGACGACGAACACGGCGAGCGCCTGCTTGCCGAGCTGCCCGAATCCACCGTGATACAGAAGGCCGTTGGCGCCTCCCGTCATGACGTCGGTGGCCAGCAGCCCGATCAGCAGCGTCCCGACCACCCCGCCGACGAAGTGCACACCCACCACGTCCAGGGAATCGTCATAGCCGAAGCGGAACTTCAGCCCGATCGCGAACGAGCAGACGACCCCGGCGCCCAGCCCGACGACCCCGGCGCCGAGGGTGTTCACCGTTCCACATGACGGGGTGATCGCGACCAGGCCGGCGACCACACCCGACGCGGCGCCGAACGTCGTCGGGTGGCCGTCGCGGATACGCTCCACCGAAAGCCAGCCGAGCATGCCGAGGCCGCCCGCGACCAGCGTGTTGAGGAAGATGGCCGCGGCCATGCCGTTGGCCGCCAGTGCCGAACCGGCGTTGAAGCCGAACCAGCCGAACCACAGCAAACCGACGCCGAGCAGCACGAACGGCAGGTTGTGCGGGCGCATGGCGTCCGACTTGAAGCCGATGCGGGGGCCCAGCACCAGGGTAAGGGCCAGGGCGGAGGCCCCGGACACGATCTCGACGACGAGACCGCCCGCGTAGTCCAGCACCCCCAACTTGAGCAGCCAGCCGTTGGGCGCCCACACCCAGTGCGCCACGACCGCGTACACCGCGATCGCCCAGACGGGGACGAAGACCACCCACGCCGAAAACTTGGCGCGATCGGCGATGGCGCCGCTGACCAGTGCGGCGGTGATGATCGCGAAGCTGAGTTGGAACGTGGCGAACAGTAGTTCCGGGACGGCGCCGTGCACGGCGGCCGGGCCGATTCCGGCCATTCCGACATGGGCGAGGTCGCCGACCAAGCCCACCCCGCGATCTCCGGAAAACGCCAGTGAGTAGCCGAACAGCAGCCACGAAACCGTCACCAAGGGTATGGAGACGAAGCTCATCATGATGATGTTGAGGACGCCCGTGGTTCGGACCATGCCACCGTAGAAGATGGCCAGTCCGGGCGTCATCAGCAGAACCAGCGCCGTGCTGGCCAGCAGCCAGCGGTGGCCGCAGGATCGATCGACTGCAATTCGACTCCTTCTGACGGTCCCGACGGGGATGTGGCTCGCGCTGACGGTCCCGACGAGGATGTCGGTCGCGCATTGCAGGCTCGCGACAATCGCGTTTTGCAATGTTTCGTGTGATGACATAGCTCATCGGCTGTGCAACATCACAGCTATCTGTGAACATGGTGTGTGGTTGTCTCGCCAACGAAGATGCCGAGGGACACTGAGCGCGGAAGTCAGGAGGTAGTCGGTGTCGGTGCCGCTGCCTGCCTCTGGATCTGCTGCGGCTGCCGAACGATACGACCCTGATCATCTGTTGGCCGGTTACCGCGCGGCCCGTTTTCAAGCCGCGCTCTTCGACGTGCAGGGCGGAATCCCTAGCGGCTACGACGAATTCGTCGACGCCGCCGGCCACGTCCGTCCCGCGTGGCGGGCGCTGGCGGAGGTACTGGGGGAGCGAGGCCGCACCGGGCTGCAACGGTTGCGCGGCGCCGTCCGTCAGCTGGTCGACAACGACGGCATCACCTACATCCACATTCCCGACCGGCATGACGGCGACGAGTCCTCCCTGTTCGGTGCCGCGGTACCCGAGCCGTGGCACCTCGACGCGATACCGCTGCTGGTTTCCGCGGCCGACTGGGAGACGCTCGAGGCCGGCCTGGTCCAGCGATCCAGCGTGCTGGACGCCGTCCTGGCCGATCTGTACGGGCCCCGGCGTTCCCTCACCCGTGGGGTGTTACCGCCCCAGCTGTTGTTCGCCCATCCCGGCTACGTTCGGCTGGCGCGCGGGATCCAGATTCCCGGACGACACCAGTTGTTCATGCACGGCTGTGATATCAGCAGGGGGTCCGGCGGCCACTTCCTGGTAAACGCCGACTGGACCCAGGCGCCCTCCGGTGCCGGCTACGCATTGGCGGACCGGCGTGTCGTCGCCCACACCATCCCAGACCTCTACGAACGCATCGCTCCGCGGCCGACCTCGCCGTTCGCGTATGCGTTGCGGTTGTCGCTGATCGAGGCCGCACCCGAGGCCGCCGAGGACCCGGTCGTGGCGGTGCTGAGCCCCGGCAGCTACTCCGAGACGGCCTTCGACCAGGCCTACCTCGCGTCACTGCTGGGTTTCCCGCTGGTCGAGAGCGCAGACTTGGTGGTGCGGGACGGCAAGGTCTGGATGCGGTCGCTGGGCACGCTCAAGCGTGTCGACGTCATCCTGCGGCGGGTCGACGCGCTCTTCTCCGATCCGCTCGACCTGCGCGCCGACTCGCGGCTCGGCGTGGTGGGCCTGGTCGAGGCACAGCGGCGCGGCTCCGTCACCGTCGTCAACACCCTGGGCAGCGGGATCCTGGAGAGCGCCGGGGTCCAGCGGTTCCTGCCCGAATTGGCCGAACGGCTGCTCGGCGAGACACCGCTGTTGGCGACCTCCCAGATGTACTGGGGCGGGATCGACTCGGAACGGTCGCACCTGCTGACCCACCTCGGATCGTTGATGATCCGATCGACGGTCGGCGGCGAGCCGGTCGTCGGGCCTTCCCTCTCGAGCGCGCAGCGGGAGTCGCTGGCCGCCCGGATCAACGCCCAGCCGTGGCAGTGGGTGGGTCAGGAGCTGCCCCAGTTCTCGGCGGCGCCCACCGATCACCACAGCGGCGGCCTGGCGTCGGGCAATGTCGGAATGCGGCTGTTCACGGTCTCCCAGCGGGGTGGCTACGCCCCGATGATCGGTGGCCTGGGCTACGTGCTGGCGCAGGGCGCCGACGCCTACACGCTGAGAACCATTTCCGCCAAGGACGTCTGGGTGCAGCCGTCGGGGCGTGCCGGTGCCGAGCGGCTGGTCACCCTGTCTCAGGTCGAGCTGCCCACCGTCTCGCCCAGCGGCACCCGCGCGGTCAGCTCCCCGCGTGTGCTGTCCGATCTGTTTTGGGCGGGCCGCTATGCGGAGCGAGCAGAGAACATGGCCAGGCTGCTCACCGTCACCCGCGAGCGCTACCACGAATACCGGCACCGGCAGTACCTCGACGCCAGCGCATGCGTTCCCGTGCTGTTGTCGGCGCTGGGCGAGATCACCGGCACCGACACAGGGGGCGGCGACGACGCCGAGATGATCGCGGTGGCACCGACCACGCTGTGGTCGTTGACGGCCGACCGCGGTTGGCCCGGCTCCCTCGCGCAATCCGTCGAGCGTCTCGGGCTGTCCGCCCAGGCGGTTCGCGACCAGATGTCCAACGACACCTGGATGGCGCTCACCGAGGTGGAACGCGCGGTGCTCAAGCAGCCCGCCGCGCCGCCGGAATCGCTGCTGCGCGGTGACGCCCTGATGGCGTCGGCTCATTCCCGCACCCTTCGCGGCATGCTGGCGCTGGCAGGAGTCGCCAGCGAGTCCATGGTGCGCGACGTCGGCTGGACGACGATGGACACCGGCAAACGTATCGAGCGGGGCTTATGGCTATCGGCGCTGTTGCGTGCCAGCATGTCCACCGTTCGCAGCCCCGAGGCAGAGCAAACCATCACCGAAGCGGTCCTGGTCGCCTGCGAATCCTCGGTCAGCTACCGCAGGCGCAATCTGGGTGTGGTTAGTGTGGCTGCGGTGGCCGAACTCCTCCTCTTCGACGCCGAGAACCCGCGCTCGCTGGCATTCCAGCTCGACAGGCTGCGGGCCAACCTGCGGGCGATGCCCGGAGCGTCGGGTTCCTCGCGGCCGGAGCGGCTGCTCGACGAGATCATGACGCGGGTGCGCCGGCTGGACCCCGCCGATCTGGAGGATGTCGACGAGAACGGGGGGCGTGCCGAACTGCGGGGCCTGCTCGACGGCGTGCACGCCGGGCTGCGGGAGTTGTCGGAGGTCATCACCGCTGCCCAGCTGTCACTGCCCGGCGGGATGCAACCGCTGTGGGGTCCCGACGAGCGCAGGTCGCTGCCATGACCGCGTTCCCCGACGGACCCCTGCCCCTGGCCGGCGGGCCGGGCTCGACGCGCGGCTACCGGGTCACCCACCGCACCGAGTACCGCTACTCCGACGTCGTCACCAGCTCCTACGGCCGTGGCTTCCTGACACCCCGGGACTCGGCGCGCCAGCGCTGCCTGAGCCATCACCTGGAGATAGACCCCCGGCCGTCCGACCAGTCGGTGAGCCGCGATGTGTACGGCAACGTCAGCACCTATTTCCACGTCACGCATCGGCACCGCACGCTTGCCGTCACCAGCACGTCCGTGGTGGAAATCGACCCGCCGCCCGTCGACCTGTACGCTGCCGGTCCCGCGGTCGCGCCGTGGGAGCTGTCCCGGCCCGTAGGTGTCGGCGGCGCACTGGCCTGCGAGTTCACGCTGGACCTGGATCCGCCCGAGATCACCGAAGAGGTTCGCCGGTACGCGGCCCCGAGCTTTGCGCCGGGTCGTCCGCTGGTCGACGTGCTGACCGACCTCAACGCACGCATCTTCCGGGACTTCACCTACCGGGCGGGTTCCACGACGGTGTCCACCCAGGTCGCCGAGGTGCTCGCGGCGCGGGAAGGGGTGTGCCAGGATTTCGCGCGGCTCGCGATCGCGTGCCTTCGGGCCAACGGGCTGGCGGCCAGCTATGTCTCGGGCTACCTGGCCACCGATCCGCCGCCGGGCAGGGAACGGATGTTCGGCGTCGACGCCACCCACGCGTGGGCGGCGGTATGGACACCGCAAAATGACTGGCTGGCGCTGGACCCGACCAACGATCAGATGGTCGACGAGCGTTATGTCGTCGTGGGATGGGGTAGAGACTATGCAGACGTGCCGCCCCTGCGCGGCATCATCTACACAGACTCGGAAAGAAGCGTCATCGACGTCGCGGTCGACGTCGCTCCTTTTGAAGGGGGAATCCTGCATGCGTGACTTCGTCTGCCCGAATTGCGGTCAGCACCTGACATTCGAGAACTCGGTGTGTCTGTCGTGCGGCAGCGCCATCGGATATTCGTCCGGGGACATGGAGATGAAGGTGATCGCTTCGGGGCGCGACAGCGAGCACGGCGGCGCGGTCGACGCCGCCGAATACCGGCTGTGCGCCAATCTGCATGTGGCCGAATGCAACTGGCTGGTCCGTGTGGACTCCGCCAACAGCGGGCAGCGGGAGTTGTGCGCATCGTGCCGGCTGACCCGAACCCGGCCGAACGACTCCGACGCCAAGGCGCTGGCGGCGTTCGCGGTCGCCGAGAAGGCCAAACGCCGGCTCATCGCCGAACTGTTCGAGCTCAAGCTGCCGGTCGTGGACCGTTGGGCCGACCCGCAGTACGGGCTGGCGTTCGATCTGCTGTCCAGCGAGTTCGACAAGGTGTTCACCGGCCACGAGGACGGTGTCATCACCCTGGATTTGGCAGAGGGAGACGACGTCCATCGCGAGCAGTTGCGCATCGCGATGGACGAGCCGTACCGGACGCTGCTCGGGCACTTCCGGCACGAGATCGGGCACTACTACTACTACCGTCTCATTGAGCAGTCCCCGGAATACCGGTCGCGGTTCGGTGAACTGTTCGGCGACCCCGACTTCGACTACCAAGAAGCGCTGGACCGGCACTACAACCAGGGGCCGCCGCCGGACTGGGAGCTGAACTACGTCTCGTCGTATGCGACGATGCACCCCGCCGAAGACTGGGCGGAGAGCTTCGCGCACTATCTGCATGCCCGCGACACCCTGGACACCTCGGCCGCGTTCGGGTTCGCTCCGGCGGGCGCTACCTTCGAGCGAAGAGCGGTCGGGCCCAGCGGCTTCGACCGGATCATCGAGATGTGGCTGCCGCTGGCGTGGGGGCTGAACATGGTCAATCGATCGATGGGCCGCGACGACCTCTACCCGTTCGTGCTGCCCGGGCCGGTGCTGGAGAAGATGCGATTCATCCACACCGTGATCGGGGACGCCACCTCCAGACCGGCGACCGCCGGTCAGGGCGATTAAGGCGCCGGGGTTACCTGCCGACCACCGGCGTGGCGCAACCGGTCAAACGGCGGCGTCGTTCCTAGGATCGCCCACGTGGACGATCGCTATGGCCCCGACGTGCTGCGCCGCGACCCGCATCGCCGGCGACTGCCGGTTTCGACCGAGGTCGTCGCCGAATCCGGCCTGGTGGTCGAGGACGCCCAGAGCGGCTGGGTCGGTGCCGTGGTGCGCATCGAGCACGGTTGCATCGACCTGGAGGACCGGCACGGTCGAACCAAAGGCTTTCCGCTGGGCCCGGGGTTCCTGCTGGACGGGCGCCCCGTCGTGCTCACCGCACCCCGAAGGAGCGCGCCCGGCGCTGCGGCCCGCACCGCATCCGGTTCGGTGGCGCTGACGCGAACCCGGGCGCGCACTGCGGTCGCCGGCCGGATCTACGTCGAGGGCCGTCACGACGCCGAACTCGTCGAGCAGGTGTGGGGCGACGATCTGCGCATCGAGGGCGTCGTCGTCGAGCACCTCGGCGGCGTCGACGACCTGCCCCGTATCGTTTGCGAGTTCTGTCCGGGTCCGCGGCGCAGGCTCGGGGTGCTCGTCGATCATCTGGTGGCCGGCTCGAAGGAGGCCCGCATCGCCGACACCGTGCGGCGTTCGCCGGCAGGCGCCGACACCCTGGTCGTCGGCCATCCCTACATCGACATCTGGCAGGCCGTCAAACCCGAGCGCCTCGGACTCGGCGAGTGGCCCGTGGTCCCTCGCGGCGTGTCGTGGAAGCACGGGATCTGCCGGGCGCTGGGCTGGCCGCAGGCCGACCAGACCGACATCGCCCGGGCGTGGCAGCGGATACGGTCCCGGGTGCGCGACTGGAACGACCTCGAACCCGCACTGATCGGCCGGGTCGAGGAACTCATTGACTTCGTGACGGCACCACCCGGGTAGCCGGGTCTATCCCCGGCTACCCGGGAGCTATCCGGGGCTCAGGCGCAGATGCTCGGCCTGCCGACGAGGAAGTCGCATTGCATCGGGAAGCGGTTTATCACCGGGTCCTCCAGCGGACCCCTGAAGGTCAGCGTGAACGGTGTCTTGTGCATGGCCGCGGGCAGCCCGCACACCGCGGGGTGGATGTCGGTATGTACGCCGGTGAGGTTCGGCGGTCCGTTGGGGTCCGGCGAGGTGAACGAATAAGTGTCCGTTTGCGGCTGGGTGGAGCCGTCCGGGCAGACCACCGCGTCATGCTGGAGGATCTGGAAAGTCCACATGCCATTGGTCAGCACGGCCCAACCGGCGAAGTTGGACAGATGTTCTTCCTGGGTGACCACACGGGGCGTGGTGGCGGTCACGAGAACCCTGCAACCCTGGGTCTGGATGGTCTGATCGGTGTAATCGGACTGCTCACGGGTGCCGCTGGCCTGGGAACACAAGCTCTGCATCGCCCATCGCGCCTGCGGCACGCCCTCCATATCGAATGTGTAGTAGCCGTCGGCCGGTGGCAGGAGAGCCGAGGCGGGCGGCGCAAGGCCGATCGAGGCCAGCAAGGCGCCGAAAACGGCCACGCCGAACCTGCGTACACCAGTCATGAGGCCCTCCTGTTCAGATGCATTACCGGCATAGTAAGTGTCCGAACCGCGTGGTAAGCCTGGAACCGTGTCGAATGGTCTATTCGACTTGCCCGGACCCGGGCAAGACGAGTCGCGGGGCCTGCCGGCGGGGCCGCCCGCAGGCCCCGCGCCGCTGGCTGTGCGCATGCGCCCGGCCTCCCTCGACGAAGTGGTCGGCCAGGATCACCTGCTGCGGCCAGGGTCGCCGCTGCGCCGGCTGGTCGACGGATCGGGGGCGGCTTCGGTCATCCTCTACGGCCCCCCGGGAACCGGAAAGACCACCCTCGCATCGCTGATCTCCCACGCGACCGGCCGCAGGTTCGAGGCGCTTTCGGCACTGTCGGCCGGGGTCAAGGACGTTCGTGCCGTCATCGACGGAGCCCGGCGCGGACTTCTGCACGGGCAGAACACGGTGCTGTTCATCGACGAGGTGCACCGCTTCTCCAAGGTCCAGCAGGACGCATTGCTGGCCGCGGTCGAGAATCGGGTGGTTCTGCTGGTGGCGGCGACGACCGAGAATCCGTCGTTCTCGGTGGTCGCCCCGTTGCTTTCCCGCTCGTTGATCCTGCAATTGCAGCCGCTGACCGCCGGCGCCGTCCGCACCGTCGTCGACCGGGCCATCGCCGACGAACGCGGTCTGCGCGGCGAGACGGCGGTGGACCCCGATGCGATCGATCTGCTTGTGCAACTTGCCGCCGGCGACGCCCGCCGCGCGTTGACCGCGCTGGAGGTGGCCGCCGAAACCGCCGAAGCCGCCGGAGGGGGCCCGGGCCGCGTCACCGTTCACACCGTCGAACAATCGCTGGACAAGGCCGCCGTGCGCTACGACCGCGACGGTGACCAGCACTATGACGTCATCAGCGCATTCATAAAGTCGGTGCGGGGGTCCGACGTCGACGCGGCGTTGCACTATCTCGCGCGGATGCTGACAGCGGGGGAGGACCCGCGCTTCGTGGCGCGCCGGCTCATGATCCTCGCCAGCGAAGACATCGGGATGGCCGATCCCACTGCGCTGCCCACCGCGGTCGCGGCGGCCCAGACCGTCGCGCTCATCGGGATGCCCGAGGCGCAGCTGACACTGGCGCACGCCACCGTGCATCTGGCGACGGCACCGAAGTCCAATGCGGTCACCAACGCCCTCGGCGCGGCGATGAACGACATCAAAGCCGGCAAGGCGGGTCTTGTTCCCCCACATCTTCGAGACGGCCACTATTCGGGTGCTGCGGCGCTGGGACACGCCCTGGGTTACCACTACGCGCACGACCATCCCGGAGGTGTCGCGGCACAGCAGTACCCCCCGAACGAATTGGTGGGCGTGGACTATTACCGGCCCACCAACCGGGGTGCGGAGCGCGCAATGGGCGAACGGCTCGAGAAGCTGCGCGCGCTGATACGCGGGTCCACCGGGAGGCGATGACGCTCGAGCTTCATCGATGCTCGAACCGGCGACCGGTACCCTGAGGCGGTCGAAATACCAACAGGGCCAATAAGGGAAGTGGACGAGGTGCAGACACACGAGATCAGGAAGCGGTTCCTCGATCATTTCGTGAAGGCCGGCCACACCGAGGTTCCCAGCGCCTCGGTGATCCTCGACGACCCCAACCTGCTCTTCGTCAACGCAGGCATGGTCCAGTTCGTGCCGTTCTTCCTCGGACAGCGCACGCCGCCGTATGACACCGCCACCAGCATCCAGAAGTGCATCCGCACCCCCGACATCGACGAGGTGGGCATCACCACCCGGCACAACACGTTCTTCCAGATGGCTGGCAACTTCTCGTTCGGCGACTATTTCAAGCGCGAAGCGATCGAACTGGCCTGGGCGCTGCTGACCAATCCCCTCTCCGAGGGGGGGTACGGCTTCGACCCCGACCGGCTGTGGGCAACCGTCTTCTACGACGACGATGAGGCCGCGGCCCTGTGGCAGGAGCTCGCCGGGCTGCCGGCCGAACGCGTCCAGCGTCGCGGGATGGCCGACAACTACTGGTCGATGGGCATCCCCGGGCCCTGCGGGCCCTGCTCAGAGATCTACTACGACCGCGGCCCCGACTACGGCATCGCTGGGGGTCCGATCGCCAACGAAGACCGCTACATCGAGATCTGGAATCTCGTGTTCATGCAGAACGAGCGCGGCGAAGGCACCTCCAAGGACGACTTCGAGATCCTCGGTCCGCTGCCGCGCAAGAACATCGACACCGGTATGGGTGTCGAGCGCGTTGCATGCCTGCTGCAGGGGGTGGACAACGTGTACGAGACCGACCTGCTGCGCCCGGTCATCGACACGGTTGCCGAATACGCGCCCCGTGGCTACGCCCAGGGCAACCACGCGGACGACGTGCGGTACCGCATCATCGCCGACCACAGCCGCACCGCGGCGATCATCATCGGCGACGGGGTCACCCCCGGCAACGAGGGCCGCGGCTACGTGCTGCGCCGCCTGTTGCGCCGGATCATCCGCGCCGCCAAACTGCTCGGCGTCGAGCGGCCCGTCATGGGCGACCTGATGGCATGCGTCCGCGACGCGATGGGACCGTCCTACCCCGAACTGGTGACCGATTTCGACCGGATCCGCCGGATCGCGATCGCCGAGGAGCGGGCGTTCAACCGCACCCTGACCGCAGGATCCCGGTTGTTCGACGAAGCCGCCCAGGCGACCCGGGACGCCGGCAAGGCCGTGTTGGCGGGCAAGAATGCATTCGTCCTGCACGACACCTACGGCTTCCCGATTGACCTCACCCTGGAAATGGCATCCGAAGCGGGACTGTCCGTCGACGAGCTGGGCTTCCGCGAACTGATGTCCGAACAGCGCCGCCGCGCCAAGGCGGACGCCGCCGTGCGCAGGCACGCCCACGCCGACCTTTCCGCCTTCCGCGAACTGGTCGACGCCGGGCCCACGGAGTTCACGGGCTTCAGCGAACTGTCGTCCGAGGCGAGGATTCTCGGGATTTTCGTGGACGGCAGGCGGGTGCCGGTGGTGGCCCACCGCCCCCGAGAGCACTCCCAGACCCCGCCGCCCGAACGCGTCGAGATCGTCGTGGACCGTACCCCGCTCTATGCGGAGTCCGGCGGCCAGATCGCCGACATCGGGACCATCGCCGGAACCGGTTCCGGCGCGACGGCGCGGGCCGCGGTCACCGACGTGCAGAAGATCGCCAAGACGCTGTTCGTCCACCGTGTCAACGTCGAGTCGGGTGAGTTCGTCGATGGCGACACCGTGATCGCCGCGGTGGATCCGAAGTGGCGCCACGGCGCGACCCAGGGCCACTCGGGCACCCACATGGTGCACGCGGCGTTGCGTCAGGTGCTGGGCCCCAACGCCGTTCAGGCCGGTTCGCTGAACCGGCCCGGCTATCTGCGCTTCGACTTCAACTGGCAGGGCCCGCTGACCGAGCAGCAGCGCAGCGAGATCGAGGTGGTCGCGAATGAGGCCGTAGAGGCGGACTTCGAGGTGCACACCTTCCTCACCGGACTCGACAAGGCCAAGGCGATGGGCGCCATGGCTTTGTTCGGCGAGGCCTATCCCGACGAAGTCAGGGTGGTCGAGATCGGCGGGCCGTTCTCACTGGAATTGTGCGGCGGAACTCACGTGCACAACTCCGCCCAGATCGGTCCGGTGACCGTCCTCGGCGAATCATCGGTCGGTTCGGGGGTGCGCCGGGTCGAGGCGTACGTCGGGCTGGATTCGTTCAAACACCTGGCCAGGGAGCGCGCGCTGATGGCCGGTTTGGCCGCGTCGCTGAAGGTGCCCTCCGGGGAGGTGCCCGCGCGGGTGGCCAACCTGGTGGATCGGTTGCGCGCCGCCGAGAAGGAACTCGAACGCCTGCGGCTGGCCACGGCACGAGCGTCGGCGGTCAATGCGGCCGCGGGGGCCGAGCGGGTCGGTAAGGTGCGTTTGGTGGCGCAGCGCATCTCGGGACAGATGACGGCGGCCGATCTTCGTTCCCTTGTCGGCGATATCCGCAGCCGCCTCGGCGATGAGCCCGGCGTCGTCGCGCTCATCGCCGAGGGCGAAGGCGGCTCGGTCCCCTACGTGGTCGCCGTCAACGAGTCCGCCCGTGACATCGGACTCAGCGCCGCCGATCTGGTCAAGCGGTTGTCGTCGGCCGTCGTCGGCCGCGGCGGCGGCAAATTCGACCTGGCCCAGGGCTCCGGGAAGAACCCGGGCGGCATCGACGCGGCCCTCGAATCCTTGCGTGCCGAAGTCGCGCGGAGCTGAGCGCGGGTGACGTCGTGTGAGCACCGGTTGCCGGACCGGCCCGGTGACCCCCGGCAGCCCGGTGACCCTGGACGGGGGCGCCGGCTCGGCATCGACGTCGGGACCGTGCGGATCGGCGTGGCCTGCAGTGACCCGGACGCGATATTGGCCACGCCCGTTGAGACCGTCAAGCGGGAACGCGGCAAGAGTTCCGGCCGCCATCTTCGTCGCCTGGCCGAACTCGTCGCCGAGTACGCTGCGGTAGAAGTCGTCGTCGGCCTGCCCAGGACGATGGGCGACCGCGCGGGTCATTCGGCCGCGGATGCGGTCCAGCTCGCCGACCTGCTGGCAGCGCGAATCGCGCCCGTGCCGGTGCGGCTGGCCGATGAGCGCCTGACTACGGTCATGGCGCAGCGCTCGTTGCGCCGCGCAGGCCTGGACGCCCGCGCTCAGCGGTCCGTCGTCGACCAGGCCGCCGCGGTCACGATCCTGCAGGGCTGGCTCGACCTGCGGCGGTCCCTGCTGCCGCAGTACCGGGTGCCACCGGATCCGGAGCCCGCAGATGGCTGACGACATCCCGGAGCGCGAAGACGCGCCGCGCGAACGCGCCCACCCGGTTGCGGTGGGACCGCCCCGGCGCCGCATGGAACGAAGTTCCAGGGCCCGCGCCAAGCGACTCCGCAGACACCGGCGCATGGTGGGGGCGTTCACCGTCGCGGTGCTCGTCACCGTGCTCGTCGCCCTGGTACTCGTGGGCATGCGGCTCTGGCAACACTACTCCGGACCGCCCGACGACTTCAGCGGGAACGGTGGCCACGACTTGGTCATCCAGGTGCGTCAGGGCGACACGACCACCGCGATCGCCCAGACGCTCGTCGACCAAGGCGTCATCGCCGGCGTCAAGCCGTTCCTGGCCGCGGCGCAGAGCAATGCCGCGATCTCGGCCATCCAGCCGGGGTTCTACAAGCTGCGCACCGAGATACCTGCCGCCGCCGCGGTCAGCAGGCTCGTGGATCCGGCGAACCGGGTCGGGAAGCTGACCATACCCGAGGGCCGCCAGCTCGACGACGTCACCGATATCGCCAGCAACGGGGTGGTCGACGGCATCTTCACACTGATCTCGAAGGCGTCGTGCGTCACCCTCGAAAACGCCGAACAATGCGTCTCCGCCGACGATCTCAAGGCCGCCGCCGGTGCCGGCAGCCCGGAGTCGCTCAACGTGCCGCAGTGGGCACTGCATCCGGTCACCAGGATGGGCCACGACCACCGCCGTCTCGAAGGCCTCATTGCGCCCGGAACATGGAACGTCGACCCGGCGGCATCCGCCCAGCAGATCCTCGCGTCGCTGATTGACACCAGCGCGACGCATT
Organism: uncultured Mycobacterium sp.; assembly: GCA_964511995.1. Lineage (GTDB taxonomy): Bacteria > Actinomycetota > Actinomycetes > Mycobacteriales > Mycobacteriaceae > Mycobacterium. The sequence continues at coordinate 24,980 of CAZEHT010000024.1, read as the reverse complement.
ACACAGCCGCCGGCCTGCAGGAAACCGCCCGAGCCAAGAACTTGTCGCCCTACGAGGTGCTCACGGTGGCCTCGCTGGTCCAACGCGAGGCCAAGCCGAACGACTTCGCAAAGGTGGCGCGGGTGATCTACAACCGGTTAGCAGTGCCACAGCGGCTGGAGTTCGACTCGACGATCAACTATCCGCTGGATCGCCAGGAGGTGGCCACCACCGACCAGGACCGCGCTCGCCCCACGCCGTGGAACACCTACGCTTCCCCGGGGTTGCCGGCCACCGCGATTTCCTCACCCGGCGACCCGGCACTGGCCGCCGCGGAGAACCCCGCCGACGGTGACTGGCTGTACTTCGTCACGATCGACAAACAGGGCACCACGCTTTTCACCCGGGACTACCGCCAGCACCTGGCCAACATCGAATTGGCGAAGCGCAACGGCGTGCTCGACAGTGGCCGCTGAGCGCCGGTGCGCGCCCGTCGCGCCGGTCCCGCCTCGCCGGGCCGCGGTCCTGGGTAAACCGGTGGCGCATTCGCGTTCTCCGCAGCTGCATCTCGCCGCGTACCGGGCACTGGGCCTGGCCGGCTGGACCTATGAGCGCATCGAATGCGGTGCTGATGAACTGCCCGCCGTCGTCGCCGATTTGGGACCCGAGTGGGTCGGTGTCTCGGTGACCATGCCCGGCAAGTTCGCGGCGCTGCACGTCGCCGACGAACGTACCCAGCGTGCTGAACTCGTCGGCTCGGCCAACACGCTGGTTCGTACGCCGCACGGTTGGCGCGCCGACAACACGGACATCGACGGGGTGGCCGGGGCACTGGGCGAAGGCGGCCCGGCCGTCACCGGGGCGCGGAGCGCGATCGTGCTGGGCTCGGGAGGCACCGCCCCCGCCGCGGTGGCCGGCCTGGCGCAGCTCGGGTTCGGGCGCGTCACGGTAGCGGCCCGCAACCCGGACAGGGCTGCCCAGCTCGTCGAGCTGGCCGCGGCGCTGGGAATGGACGGGCGATACTGCTCGCTCGGCGACGACAAGCTGTACCCGCAGGCCGCCGGGGCCGTCGTCGTCAACACGCTGCCGGCCGAAGTCGCGGCGCGCTACGCGCGCGGGCTCGCCGATACCTCCCTGCTGCTGGACGCGATCTACGATCCGTGGCCGACACCGCTGGCCGCGGCCGTCGCCGCGGCGGGCGGAGTGGTGATCAGCGGTCTGCGCATGCTGTTGCATCAGGCTTTTTCGCAGGTCGAACAATTCACAGGCCGGCCCGCGCCGCGAGAACCGATGGCGGCCGCACTCGGCTAGTCTGCGGCGCGTGGGGGAACTCGCGGGAGTGGCGGTCGGGGTGTGGCTGGGTGCCCTGACCGTCTGCGACCTGCGTTCGCGCCGGCTGCCCAACGTGCTCACCTTGCCCGGAGCCATCGTCGTCGCGGCCGTCGCGGCGGTCAGTGGCCGCGGAACGGCCGCCGCCGTGGGTGCCCTCGCGCTGGCCGGCGCGTATCTGCTGGTCCATCTGGTGTCACCGGCAGCGATGGGTGCGGGCGATGTCAAGCTGGCGCTCGGGATCGGCGCGCTGTCGGGAGCTTTCGGGGCGGCTGCCTGGATGGTCGCGGCGCTGGGTGCCCCGCTGCTGACTGCGCTATGGGGGCTGCTGAGCCGGCGCTCGGTGCTGCCGCACGGGCCGGCGATGTGCCTGGCCACCGCCGTCGCCGTGGCAATGGCCGGCTGAGCGGCGACCTACGGCCGAACCTCGCCGGGAGCGCGCAGATTACGTCCGGGAACGCCCACATGGGAGGATGGGACACGTGTTTCGTTGGACCACCGCCGGTGAATCCCACGGCCGCGCGCTGGTGGCCGTGGTCGAAGGCATGGTTGCCGGCGTCTCCGTCACTTCCGATGACATTGCCGACCAGCTGCGCAGGCGCCGCCTGGGCTATGGGCGCGGTGCGCGAATGAAGTTCGAGCAGGATCAGGTCACCATCCTCGGCGGAGTGAGGCACGGACAGACCCTGGGCGGGCCGATCGCCGTCGAGATCGGCAACACCGAGTGGCCGAAGTGGGAGACGGTGATGTCGGCCGATCCGGTTCCGGCGGCCGAACTCGATGTCGCGCGCAATGCGCCGCTGACCAGGCCGCGGCCCGGTCACGCCGACTACGCGGGCATGCTCAAGTACGGATTCGACGACGCCCGTCCGGTGCTCGAGCGCGCAAGTGCCCGCGAGACCGCGGCCCGCGTGGCCGCGGGGACCATCGCCCGGCAGTTCCTGCGCCAGGCGCTCGGTGCCGATGTGGTGTCCCACGTCGTCTCGATCGGCGCATCGCTGCCTTACGAAGGTCCGCCGCCGATGCCGCCCGATCTGGCCGCGATCGACGACAGTCCGGTGCGCGCCTACGACGGGCGGGCTGAGGCGTCGATGATCGCCGAGATCGAGGCCGCCAAGAAGGACGGAGACACGCTCGGCGGTGTGGTCGAGGTGGTGGTCCACGGACTGCCGGTCGGGCTCGGCTCGTTCACCAGCGGCGACAACCGGCTCGACGGTCAGCTCGCCGCGGCGGTGATGGGAATCCAGGCCATCAAGGGCGTGGAGATCGGCGACGGGTTCGAGTCGGCACGCAGGCGGGGGAGCCGGGCACACGACGAGATGTACCCGGGGACCGACAGTGTGGTGCGGTCCACCAACCGCGCCGGAGGCCTGGAGGGTGGCATGACCAACGGGCAGCCGTTGCGGGTGCGCGCCGCTATGAAGCCGATCTCAACCGTGCCGCGCGCGCTGGCGACGGTGGACATGGCCACCGGGGGTGAGGCCGTCGCCATCCATCAGCGTTCCGATGTCTGCGCGGTCCCCGCAGCCGCCGTGGTTGCCGAGGCGATGGTCGCGCTGGTGCTGGCACGTGCGGTGCTGGACAAATTCGGTGGCGACTCGTTGGCGGAGACGCGCCGCAACGCCGATGCGTATCTGCGGGCGGTCGCCCGGCAGGAACCTGCCTGGCCCGCCGCCGAGACTTCGGTGCGGGGATAGGTGGCGACATGGCGCCCAAAGCGGTCCTGGTGGGTATGCCCGGTTCCGGCAAGTCGACGATCGGTCGGCGCCTGGCCAGGACGCTGCGCTTGCCGCTGCTCGACACCGACCTCCAGATCGTGGAGACCACCGGCCGCAGCATCGCCGAAATTTTCGCCGGCGACGGTGAGCAAGAGTTCCGGCGCATCGAGGAGGAGGTCGTCAGGTCTGCGCTGTCCTCCCACGATGGCGTGGTTTCGCTGGGAGGCGGTGCGGTGACCAGCCCGGGCGTGCGCGAAGCGTTGGCCGGCCACACGGTCGTATACCTGGAGATCAGTGCATCGGAGGGCATCCGGCGCACCGCAAAGGGCACCACCCGCCCGCTGCTTGTCGGCGACGACGCCGCCGAAACGTACCGCCGGCTGATGAGCATCCGCGGCCCGCTCTACCGCGAGGTGTCCACCATCCGGGTCAACACCAGCCGCCGCAACCCCGGCTCGGTGGTTCGCTACCTGGCCGCGCGGCTGGACGGCGCGTGCGGCACCGCTCACCGGCGCCGTTCACCGTGGCGCTCGGCTGCCTTGGACGCTCCCGCTCCACAGCACTTCGCGACGGACCTGCCGGAAATCGACGCGCGCCCCGCCGGCGCGGACGGTGCCCCAACCCCGGCACCGGCCACCCCCGCCACCCCCGCAGCGGTCGCCGCCCGTCGCGCGGAGGCCCGTCAATGAGCGAAGCGAGGTCCGAACCGCGAGCCGTCACCGTGGAAGTCTCCGTCGATCCGCCGTATCCGGTGGTCGTCGGCACCGGCCTGCTCGGTCAGCTGGGCGATCTTCTCGCCGGCAGCCACCGGGTGGCCGTACTTCATCAGCCGGTGCTCGCCGAAACGGCAGAAACCATCCTGTTGCATCTGACGGAGAAGGGCATCGACGCTCACCGCATCGAAATCCCCGACGCCGAGGCGGGCAAGGAGCTGGGGGTCGTCGGCTATATCTGGGAGGTACTGGGCCGGATCGGGCTGGGCCGCAAGGACGCCATCGTCGGATTGGGCGGCGGCGCCGCCACCGACGTCGCGGGGTTCGCCGCGGCCACCTGGTTGCGCGGGGTGCCGATCGTTCACGTCCCGACAACGCTGCTGGGCATGGTCGACGCGGCCGTCGGCGGTAAGACCGGAATCAACACCGCTGCCGGGAAGAACCTCGTCGGAGCCTTCCACCAGCCGCGGGCCGTGCTCGCCGATCTCGCCACACTGCGGACGCTGCCGCACGACGAGCTGGTCGCGGGCATGGCCGAAGTCGTCAAAGCCGGCTTCATCGCCGACCCCGTCATCCTCGACATGATCGACGCCGACCCGCGGGCCGCCGTGGACCCCTCCGGAGGTGTGCTGCCCGAACTGATCCGGCGCTCCATCAGGGTCAAAGCGGAGGTGGTCGCCGCCGACGAGAAGGAGTCGGAGCTGCGGGAGATTCTGAATTACGGCCATACCCTGGCCCACGCCATCGAACGGCGGGAGCGTTATCGGTGGCGCCACGGGGCGGCGGTGTCGGTCGGGCTGGTGTTCGCCGCCGAACTTGGCCGGATTGCGGGCCGGCTCGACGAAGCGACCGCGGACCGGCACCGGGCCGTGCTGACCTCGCTGGGATTGCCGGTGGGCTACGACGCCGACGCGTTACCCGAGTTGCTGGAATACATGGCCGGCGACAAGAAGACCAGGGCCGGGGTGCTGCGATTCGTGGTGCTCGATGGGCTCGGAAAACCGGGCCGCCTTCACGGGCCCGACCCAGCGCTGCTGGCGTCCGCCTACGCGGCGATCGCGGGCGCGGGCCCGCAGATCACGCTGGCGGGTTCTTGACGGTGGCGAACGCGTCGGTGTCGGCGCGGTCCTCGTCGTAGTCCACCCTGGAGGCGACCGGGGGCGCGTTGCGGTCGACGAGCCAGCGGCCGATCGACACGCCGATGGTCGCGTTCAGGAAGACCCCCATCAACACGAACGCGGCGGTTGTGGTGAGTTCGGCGAACAACCGGGCGGTGTACAGCGAGTGCCAGAAGAAGGCGGAGACGATCGACACCAAAATCCCGGACAGCACACCGGCAACCATTCCGGCCCATATCCACCTCATGGCGAGGTCCTCGCGGAGGTCCGGGTCGGGGTTGGCGCGGGCATCTGCCTGGCCGTCGATCAATCCCCACACCAACGCCACGAGCCCGAAGATGAGCATGGCTGCGATGTTGAGTGCGACGGTGCGCCCTCCGGCCTGAAGTACCAGCGACCAATGGACCATTCGGCACACGAGCATCAGCACCGCCATGACCAGTCCGCGCAACAACCACTTCGCCATAGCGTGACAGCGTAGCGAGTAACCTGTCGCGCCGTGACGTATTCCCAACGGCGTGGTCGGTTAAAGGAGCGACTGGTCGACGCCGGACTGGACGCCATGCTCGTCAGCGATCTCAACAACGTCCGTTATCTGTCCGGTTTCACCGGCTCCAACGGCGCCCTGCTGGCCTTCGCCGACGACCGGCCGGCGCTGTTGGCCACCGACGGGCGCTACCGTACGCAGGCGGCCCGGCAGGCTCCCGACCTGCATACGGTCATCGAGCGGTCCTGCGGCCCGCAACTGGCGGTGCGCGCGGCCGATGCGAGCGTGTCCTCGCTGGGTTTCGAGGGCCACGTCCTTTCCGTCGACGCGTTCGAGGCGTTGACGTGCGCGCTGGATCGGCACGGCGCAGGGGGCATCCGGCTCGCGCGGGCGTCCGGGACGGTGGAGGCGTTGCGCGAGATCAAGGACGCCGGGGAGGTCGCGTTGCTGCGCCTGGCATGCGATACCGCCGACAACGCGCTGAAGGACCTGGTGGAGCGGGGTGGGATTCGGCCCGGCCGAAGCGAGCGGGACGTCAAACGGGAATTGGAGTCTTTGATACTCGATCACGGCGCCGACGGGGTGTCGTTCGAAACCATCGTCGCGACCGGCGCAAATTCAGCGATTCCGCATCATCGGCCGACCGATGCGGTGCTGGAGCGCGGAGACTTCGTCAAGATCGACTTCGGTGCGCTCGTCGGCGGATACCACTCCGACATGACCCGCACCTTCCTGTTGGGCCCCGGTGGCGCCGACTGGCAGCTGGAGATCTACGCATTGGTGGCCACGGCCCAGCAGGCCGGGCGGCAGGCATTGGCGGCGGGGACGGCGCTGGCGGGCATCGACGCCGCATCGCGGCGGGTCATCGTCGACGCCGGATATGGCGAATCCTTCGGTCACGGCCTCGGCCACGGGGTGGGTTTGCAGATCCACGAAGCGCCGGGAATCCACGGCACGGCCGCCGGTACACTTCGTGCTGGTTCCGCGGTGACGGTGGAACCCGGTGTCTACCTGCCCGGCCGCGGCGGTGTCCGCATCGAGGACACTCTCGTCGTGGGTGCCCCCGGGAGCGGCAAGGGCTCGGCACCCGAACTACTCACCCGATTCCCCAAGGAAATGCAGATCCTCTAAGGAGCTCAACTGTGGCATCGACCGCTGATTTCAAGAACGGCCTCGTCCTCAACATCGACGGCCAGCTATGGCAGATCATCGAGTTCCAGCACGTCAAACCCGGCAAGGGGCCCGCTTTCGTGCGCACCAAACTCAAGAACGTGCTATCGGGCAAGGTCGTCGACAAGACCTACAACGCCGGTGTCAAAGTCGAGACCGCGACCGTGGACCGCCGCGACGCCACCTACCTCTACCGGGACGGCGCCGACTTCGTGTTCATGGACTCCGAAGACTACGAGCAGCACCCCCTGCCGGAAGCGCTGGTGGGCAACGCCGCCAACTTCCTGCTGGAGGGCATGCCCGTGCAAGTCGCGTTCCACGACGGCTCACCGCTCTATCTCGAACTGCCGGTGTCCGTCGAGCTGGAGGTCACCCACACCGAGCCCGGGCTTCAGGGCGATCGTTCGTCGGCGGGCACCAAGCCCGCGACCCTCGAGACCGGTGCGGAGATCCAGGTCCCGCTGTTCATCAACACCGGCGACAAGTTGAAAGTCGACTCGCGCGACGGAAGCTACCTGGGCCGTGTGAATGCCTGACGGCGCGGCCGCCAAGGCGCCTAAGGGCCGCCACCAGGCCCGCAAACGTGCCGTCGACCTGCTTTTCGAGGCCGAGGCGCGCGGCATGACCAGTGCCGAAATCGCCGACGTACGGACCGCGCTCGCGCAGACCCAACCCGGCGTCGACCCGCTGAACCCCTACACCGAGGAGGTAGCCCGCGGTGTCGCCGAGCATGCGGCCCACATCGACGAGCTGATCGGCTCCCACCTGCAGGGCTGGACGCTGGCTCGGTTGCCCGCGGTCGACCGGGCCATCCTGCGGGTGGCGGTGTGGGAACTGCTGCATGCCCGCGACGTGCCCGAACCGGTAGCCGTCGACGAGGCCGTGGAGCTGGCCAAGGAATTGTCCACCGACGATTCACCGGGCTTCGTCAACGGCGTGTTGGGGCAGATCATGCTGGTAACCCCGCAAATCCGGGCGGCTGCCGCGGCGCTGCACTACTCTGGGCGCGATCCGGCTGACTCCAGCGATACCCCCGATCCGAAAGGCGGCTGCACACCATGAGTTTTGACCCGAAGGAAGCGATCGACTCGGCCCGGGACATCGCCAAGCAGTCGATCGAGAAGGCTGCGGAAATCGTGGACAACGCCAGTGAGATCCTCAAGGGCAACGTCGCCGAAGGGACGGCCAACATCGTCCAGAACTCGCTGGCCATCGCCACCAACGCGCTGCAGAAGGCCAAGGAAGCACTCAGCGGCCTCACCGGCGACGCCGGGGGAGCCGGCGCGGGCGGGGCCGCAGCGGATTCCGACGACAGCACGCCGTCGGATAAGTAATCCGCGCCGAGACCGACGCTGCGCAGAAGAAGTGCCCGAGCATCGGCCTGCCCAGCGTCGATCTCGCCGCTCGGCAATCCGTCGCACAACTGGATGCTGGCGCTATTCGACGAGCGCGCCCAGCGCGAGGTGTTCGATTCCGGGCCCGCGCTGTGTCCCGCGCCGCTGGCCCGACCGGCCGCGGCTTCCCGGAAGGGCAGGGGGTGTCGGCTGACCGGCCTGGTCGTGGGCGACCGGCATCATGGATGCCGAATGGGTGCTGGTCGGTGCGTTGTGCGGCCCCGATGACGGCATCTACCCGGCGCTTGCGCTGCTGCGGGCCGCCGATGTCGAGGTCGACGACGTCTGGCACACCGCGGGCATGTGTGCCACCGGGTCAACGACGTCATTGCCACCACGTGTTCGTGCCCAGCCACCGGCTCGTCAAGGTGGTCGATATCTACGGTGGCTCAGCACCCGGAGCTGCCCTGCACAACGTGCCGTTGCACCGCTGGCCGATGGTGCCGGCGCTGGCCCTGCTCGCGGCCATGCCCGCACTGGGAGCCGCCGAGCTGGTCGCAAATCTCTTCGGCGCCCGACTGGCCACCCGGGTACTGGCGTATTCCGGTGTGGCACAAAAGGATCAGCCGGCCGCCCAGATCCGGCTCGGTGGTGCACGAGTGCGGCTGGCCGCATTACGGGGGTTGGTCGACGCGACTACCGCCGGTATCCAGACGCGGGTGGATGCGGGCGAGAGAATCAGCCGTCCGCATCGTGCGGCGGCCCGCGCGGCCGCCGCTCACATCGTGCACGAATCCCGTTCGGTGATCTCCGAGCTCCTCGAATCATCCGGTGCCAGCGCGCAGTTCCTCAGTAACCCGATGCAGCGTGCCAAGCGGGACGTCGATGTGATCTGCGGGCACGTCGTCTTCGACTACGACACCAGCCGCGAACTCGCCGGGGCATGTGAAATCGGCGCGACCGTTTCGCCGATCGCGATGATCTGACCGCAGACCGCCGAGATCCACGCTGCGCAGAGAAAGTGCGAGTAGCCAGCTGCGTAGCGTGGATCTCGGCGCGGTTAGGCGGGCGGCGGGTCCAGCCGTCAAAGATCCAGGGCGGCGTAGGTGCGGCCGACGAAACGCGGTTGCGCCGCGCGCAGTTTCGCCAGCGAGGTGTTACCCGCGATCGCCGAAGCGTCGGGGGTCAGATCCGGCGCGTTTTGGATGAGGTAGATCAGCACCAGGTCTGCGCACGGATCAGCCTGCCACCATGTGCCGAAGGCGCCGGGCCAGGTGAACGTTCCCATCCCGCCCGGCCCGAAAAGCTGCGCCGACTTGCCCGGGTGGGTGACGACCCACAAGTTGAGGCCGAACCCCCGGCCCACCCAGAATGGCGCACCCAGGAATGGCATCTGCTTCTGTGGCCCGGTGAGGCAATCGGTGCGCATCAGCTTCACCGAATCCTCTGACAGCACCCGCACCCCATCCACCACCCCGCCGTTGAGGAGCATTCGGGCGAAGGCAAGGTAGTCGTCGACAGTGGACCAGAGTCCGCCACCGCCCTGGCAGAACGTCGGGGGAGCGACCGGCGGGGGCCCCATCACACCGTGGGACAGCGTGCCGTTTTCGTCGAGTTTGTACATCGTCGCCGCGCGCCGGCGCGCTGATGACCCCAGGTAGAACCCGGTGTCGACCATGCCCAGGGGGTCCAGGATGCGCTGGGCGAGGACCTCGTGCAGCGGCTTGCCCTCTATTCGCGACAAGACGATGCCCAGCACATCCGTGGAGTGGCTGTAGGTCAGCCGTTCGCCGGGTTGATGCAACAGGGGAAGTCGGGCGAGCTCCGCCAGCCAGTGGTCGCAATCCTGGCGAAGTGAGAGTTGTCGATAGGAGGCAGAGATCGGGCCGGGCACCGAAAAGGAGTAGGCCAGCCCGCTGCGGTGGGTCATCAGGTCGTCGACGGTGATCGGACGGCAAGCGGGCAGGGTCTTGTCGATCGGTCCTGTCGGAGCGGCCAGCACCCGCATCTGGGCCAGCTCCGGCAGCCACCGGGTGACCGGGTCACGCAGCGACAGCCGGCCCTCGTCGATCAACGTCATCGCGGCAGCTACGGTCACCGGTTTGCTCATCGACGCGATGCGAAACACCGTGTCACGCTGCATCGGCAGCCGGGCTTCGATGTCGCGATAGCCGATCTCGTTGATCTGCAACACATCTGAGCCCCGGCACACCAGTGTCACCGCACCGGCGAGCAGTCCGTTGTCGCACGCCTCCCGGATCGGCGCCTGATTCCCGTCGAGTTTCATCCAAGCTCAGGCTACCGACGCGTGGTGCGTCCCCCGGAGGGGACCCGCGGTCAGCCGTAAGAGTGGTGCGTCCCCCGAAGGTGACCGTGGTCGGCCGTAGGAGCGGCAAGCAGCTGCCCCAGCGTGGTCAGCGCCGAGCTCGTGACATATCCGAAGAGGCCCACGATGCAAAGCAGCCCCCACACTGCGGAGGCGTCGAAGCTCTGCTGGCTTACCACCAGCAGCCGGCCCAGTCCGGTTCCGGTACCGAAGATGTCCATCAGCAGCGTGACGATCAGTGCCAGCGCCGAAGCGATCCGTACGCCGAGCATGACCTGATGGGTCAGCGACGGCATGATGACGCTGCACCACCGGCGGACCGGGCCTATTCCCAGCGTCCGGGACATGTCTCGTCGCACCAGTGGAACTGCCCGCATCGCAGCGGCAGCGTTGAGCAGTATCGGCCACGACACCGCCACCGCGACGACGGCAACGCCGCTGGGGATGCCCGGTCCGAGCAGCAGGGTCGCTAGCGGTACCACCACCGCGGCAGGCACCGCCGCCATGAAGTCGAGTGTGGGGGCCAGCGCGTCGTCGATACGCGGTGACGCGCCCGTCGTCGCACCAAGGACGCTTCCCGCGACGGTGGCCAGGGCGAGTCCGAGCAGGTACGTGCCGAGGGTATGCACGATCGCCGGTGCGAGAACTCCTTCGGCGTACAGGCCGCCGATCGCGGTCACCCAACTCGTCGGTGGAGGAAACGAAAACGAATCTGCGGTTGAGGCGATCTGCCACACGCACAGCAGTACGGCGACGGGAAGCAGACCACGAACGGGTGCCGCGGGGGCGGGCTCGATCGGATGCCCGGCCGCGGTGCCGCCGTAACGGCTCAGACTACGGTGAAGCGCTCGCCGCAGCACCGCGCTCATCGTGAATCCCAGCACCGCGCATGTCAGCGCGTACGCCCACATACGTTGCGGTGCAAGAGCGTTGAGCGATTCGATCAATCCGCCGCCCAGCCCGCGCGGGGACATCACCATTTCGGCGACGAGTGCCACCAGCAATGCGATGATCGCCGACACCCGGATCCCGGCCAGCCACACCGGAACTGCTGCCGGGACGACGATTTTGCGCAGCGTGGTCGACCGGTCGAAGTGCAGGGTCGCCGCGACGTCGTAGGCGCGGGGATGGACAGCGCTGACGGCAGCGGCGGTGCTCAGCACGGTCGGCCACGATGCCGCGTAAACAGCCAGCAGCAGCTCGGCGGTGGATGTGGGCCCGAACGTCAGCACCGCGACCGGGACCAGAGCGACGGCCGGGATGGTGCGGGCGAAGTCCACCGATGCCATCACCCAGCGGTGCGCGGACGGCACGAGTCCCAGCACGAAGCCCGCCGCCGCCCCGACGGTCGAGGCGATCGCGGCCGCCGCCAGCGCTACGCCCAGCGTGTGCGCGACATCGCGGGCGAGTTCGCCGCCTCTGACCAAAGACCTGATCGCATAGAGGATTTGATGCGGCGCGGGAAGGTAGGCGTAGTTCAGTAGGCCGCTTGCGATCAACAGCTCCCACCCGCCGACCGCGGCGAACGCGATGGCCATCCCGCTGAAGCGGATTCGCGGCCGGTCAGGCATCGGCGGTCCGCAAAGCCTGCCCGAGCAGATGCCGCACCGTCAGATATCGCGGCAGCTCACGGGTTGCCAGCTGGTCGCGCGGTCGCGGCAACCCGGTTTCCACCGACATCGTGATGGCACCCGGACTGCCGCTGATGACGAGCACGCGGTCGCTGAGATAGATCGCCTCGTCGAGATCGTGGGTGATGAAGACGACCGTGGCATCGGTTTTCTGACGCACGTCGAGCAGCACGTCCTGCAGCGCTGCCTTGGTGATCGCGTCGAGTGCTCCGAACGGTTCGTCCATCAGGAGTACCTGCGGCTCGACGGCGAGGGCGCGGGCGATCTGTACCCGCTGGGCCATGCCGCCGGACAGTTGCCATGGGTGGTCCGAACGGTGTTCTTCCAGCCCAACCATGCGCAGGGCGTTCTGCACCCGGACCCGTCGTTCGCTCCGGACGAGACGGCCTTCCAGCCCCAGGGCGGCGTTGCGCGCCACAGAGCGCCACGGCAACAGCGCGTTGCCGTAGTCCTGAAAAACCACCACCACGCCCTCCGGTGGCCCCTTGACCGGCCTGCCGTCGAAAAGCACTGTGCCGCAGTCTGCTTCGATAAGGCCGCCGAGCACGCGCAACAAGGTGGTCTTTCCGACGCCGGTGCGGCCGACGATGGCGACGATCTCACCGGCAGCCACATCGAAGGTGATGTCGTGCAGAACCGGGCGTGCTCCCCCCAGCCGGACGCCGACGGATTCCACCCGGTACAGGTGCTCGGTCACGGCCCCCGCCACACCAGTGTGGCCACGTCTGGTTCGTTGTCGATCGATCCGACGGACCGGGAAATGGTCACATACGGTGCGAGGTCTGCCGCGGTGATGTCCACCGTCCAGTCAGGCAGCGGAGCCCGGGCGAGCACATCGGCGGGAATCTTGAGCCAGTCCTGCATCAGAGAACGTGCCTGCGCTTCATCGCCGTTGAGGACGTCGATCGCCTCCCTCAGGGACGTACGCCAGGCCCGAATGGTCTCGGAACGTTCCCGCGCGAAGTCCCGTGTCGTGGTCCACACCGTGGTGATCGCCTTGTCGGTCGTGCCGCCGCTGGCGTCGCTGACCGCTTCGACGATGACGTCGTCGTGGACGTGAAACCCGCGCGCCTCGATTGCCGTGCTGTACGGCAACGTGGCCACCACGGCGTCGACGTGCCCGGCCTGCAGCTGGTCACCCATAACGGTGAAGGGCAGCGGTACGAACCCGACCTCGTCACGGTCGACCCCGCTGCGCTGGAGCAGATAAACCATCGCGTCGACGATGATTCCCGTCAGCGACGGCACGCCGATCCTCCGGCCCTTGAGCTGGACGAGCTGCGTCGTCGACGGGTCGCGGGTGATCCACACGGCGTTCGGCCGCTCACGCGACTGCTGTGCCGTGCTGGATACGATCTGCACGTCCAGGTGCTTCTCGGCGCCGACCAGCACCAAGTTCGGCACACTCATCGCGATGTCGTACTGCCCCTTGGCCATGGCGGCCATGAACAGCGGGAGTTCCTGCCCCTCGGTCACCTCGACTCGCAGGCCGTTGCGCGCGAAGATGCCCTGCGTGTCGGCGACGTGGACGGGCAGAGTGTTGCCGGCCGGAAACATGGCGACCCGGACGGGGTGAGATCCGGGTGCGGGCCCGTGGTCGGCACCGCACCCCACTACGGCGAGCAGCAGTGCTAACAGGGCAGGTAAGGTCGGGCAAGCCCAAGTCTGGCGCCCCATCGTTGTGCACCCCCAACCGCGTCGGTGATCCGGCAATTCTTACAGGTCTGCACGCGCCCCGCGGAGGTCACCGTGACGGGAACAGCGAAGGTGCGCAAACGGGCGAGCCGTCTTCCGACTTGGGGGATCCTGGAAATACGGTGGTGCTAGCAAGAGGGGGTAGGGAGAGGACTTGACGTCCGGAATTTCGGCCGCAGGTGGTGACGGCGAGCGGCCCGGCGACGAGCGGCCCGGCGACGAGCTTCTCGACCGCGAGAACGATCTCGCGGTGATCGACGAGGTCTTGGCCGCGGTTGGGCTGGGCGCGGGAGCGGTCACGTTCATCGAGGGTCCGGCGGGCATCGGCAAGACCGCGCTGCTGGGCCGGCTTGGTCAGCGTGCGACCCAGCTGGGATTTGCTGTCCAGACGGCGCGCGGGGGAGAGCTTGAGCGTAGCTTCGGATGGGGCATTGTGCATCAGCTCTTGGAGACGGTTCTGGCGGGCGCCGATCCCGCAGAACGCGATCGCCTGCTGGACGGCGCCGCCAGCTTGGCGGAGCCGGTGTTCACCGACATCTCCGCAGCTGATGACAGCGGAAGCATCGCGTTCGCCACCCTTCACGGCCTGTACTGGCTGGTTGCCAATATCGCCGAGCGGGGCCCGCTGGTGCTCGCGGTCGACGACGCGCATTGGGCCGATGAGCCGTCGCTGCGATTCCTGTTGCACCTGGCGCACCGGCTGGCCGGGCTGGCCGTGCTGGTGGTACTGACGGTGCGGACCGGCGCCGACCGGAAGCGGAGCGACCTGGCGGCGCTGTTGCTCGAGGCCCGTTCGGTGGTGCGCCCGCGTCCGCTCAGCCAGGCGGCCGTCGCGAGCCTGGTTCGGGCCGGCCTGGGGAAGGACGCCAGTGCGCAATTGTGCCGGGCATGTGCCGACGCGACCGGCGGCAACCCCTTCCTGCTGTCGGAACTGCTGGGTGAGTTCCGCCGCGACGCTCGTCTGGTCGCTGACATCGATCCCGCGGCGGTGGGTCGGGTTGCCCCGGAGCGCATCTCGAAGGCCGTGCTATTGCGTGTCGAGGGCCTTGACCCGCAAGCTTCCGCGCTGGCCAGCTCGATCGCGGTGCTCGGCCAGCAGGCGCGGCTGAACCTGTGTGCGGAGTTGGCGGGCGTGGACACCCGCAAGGGGGCCGCCCTGGCCGCCGGATTGGTCGATCTCGCGGTGCTGACACCGGGTGAGCCGCTTCGGTTCGTCCATCCGATCGTGCGGACGGCGATCTACGAAGACCTGTCCCCGGGACAGCGGGCCGACCTGCACGCATGCGCCGCTCGGCTGTTGGCGCGCCGGCGCGCCGATCCCGGCGCAATCGGGGTGCACCTGTTGGCGACGACGCCCGCCGGCGATCCCGAGATGGTCGCCATGTTGCGGGAGTCCGCGCGGTCGGCGCTGGCCGGAGGAGCGCCGGACGCGGCGGCAGAACTGCTGCGCCGGGCGCTCGACGAGCCGCCCACCGATGCCGAGCGGCCCGCGGTAGTGCTGGAGCTCGGCAATGCCGAACACGAGATCGGTAACACCGCGGCGACACGCCACCTCCGTGAGGCCATCGAGACCACGACCGATCCGCTAACCCGGGCTCGGGCGGTGATCGCCCTGGCCTGGACGACACACCCGGACGCGGAACACCAACGCGAGCAGCTGCCCTTTTACGAACAGGCTGCGGCCGAGGTCCACGCACACGATCGGGAGCTCGCCTTGCAGCTCGAGGCGGCGCGCCTGGGGTCTCTTCTGCTCAATCCCGACCTGCCGAGCAGATTCGAAGACGAAGCCGCCCGTTTCGCTGCCCTGCCCGCGTTGACGGCAGCCGAATGCCTGCTGCGGTCATTCGTCGCGCGCCGGGCACTGGAAGGAGGGCCCGTCGCCATCGCCGGTGACCTGGCGGAAGAAGCCGCGGCCAACCCAGCTTTGGTGAGTCAGGGTGGTCATCCGCTGTGGCGGACCAACGTCACCGTTTGCCTGGTCGAAGCGGAGCGCTACGAGGTTGCCGAGCACATCCTGTCCCGCGCCGTGCGGCATGCCGAGCGCAGCGGATCGCCGCAGTGGCTGGCCCGCGCGTTATGGTTGCGCGGCCTCGTCCGTCATCGGCGCGGCGATTTGCGGGCGGCCGAGGGAGACGGTCGGGCGGCGGTCGATATCCAGGGGCTGACCGCCGACTACACCAAGGCCCCCGGCCTCGTCGTGGTGATCGACTCGCTGGCAGACCAAGGCCGGGCGGCCGAGGGCGAGGCAATGCTGGCCGAGCGGGGGATGGACGCCGAGCTGGCGCCCACACTTTTCTCGGTGCTGCCGTTGCTCGCGCGTGGTCGGTTGCGGGCCGCGGGCGACCCGGAGCGGGCCCGGGCCGACCTGATGGATGCTCTGCACTGCATCGAACTGAGCCGTGGGATGTTCCCCTGGGCCAATGACGCGCGGGTCGCGCTCGTTCCGGTGTTGATGACGTTGGGTTCTCTGGATGCGGCCCGCGAGGTCGCCGACGAGGCGCTGGCCGCCGCGATGACTGCGGGCTCCCGGCGCAGGATCGGCGGCGCGTTCCGGGTGCGCGGACTTGTCGAGGGCGGCAAGCCGGGATTGGAGCTGCTGCAGCGGGCCGCCGACACGCTCGCGGCCTCGCCGTCGTTGCTGTGGCGTGCGGAGGCGTTGGTGGATCTTGGGGCGGCATTGCACCGGGACGGCCGGAGCGTGTCGGCGAGGCCGGTGCTGCGGGAAGGCATGGACCTGGCTCATCGCTGCGGTGCCACGCCGCTGGCCGGTCGCGCCGCCGACGAGTTACGGGCGGCCGGCGGACGGCCCCGCCGGCTGGCCGGCTCCGGCGCCGACGCGCTGACCGCCAGCGAGCGACGCGTCGCCGAGCTTGCGGCTGGCGGCGTGAGCAACAAGGAGATCGCGCAGTCGTTGTTCGTGACGTTGCGAACCGTCGAATTGCACCTGTCGAACGCCTACAGCAAGTTGGGCATCCGGTCGCGCCATGAATTGGGCGCGGCGCTTGAGCCGTGACACCGCGCAGCTGCCAAAAGACTTCGGTTGATGCTTCGGTCGCACGCTATCGCCTTGCCGCACGCCAACGCCGAGACTTCGGGTAGGGCCCGGCTCGCGCTGAGGGGCCGCGCCCGCCACTTCGGGAGGAGGCGAACCAATGAAGTACGCAGCGTATGTCGGTCGGGTCGGGGCGTTGGCGGTGGCGTTGGGGATCGGGACGGGGGTAGCCGATGCGCCTGGTGTGGCGTGGGCGGAGCCGGGTTCGTCGTCGAGTTCGGAGTCTGGTTCGGGGGATGCCGGGGCGAAGGGCCCGGGTGATGCGCAGAAGTCGTCGGATGCGGCCGGGTCGGGGGTTGGCGGGGCGTCGGGGGATGCGGGTAGGGGTCCGGATGCGGCGGAATCGGACGGTTCGGCCGATCGGGGTCGGGCCGGTTCTCGTCGTTCTGCCGCGAAGTCGGAGGAGTCGGCGCGGTCCGGTGAGCGTGGCGGCAGGGGTCGGGGGGCCGGTGACCCGGGCTCCGCGGTGCGGGATGGTGCCGGGGTTTCGTCGGGGTCGTCGGCGGATGCGGCCGGGCCGGGTGCCGGGAAGACGCGGGTGGACAGTTCCGGCGGTGGGCACCCATCGGGTTCCGCCGCGGCGGACGCTGACCCGGCCGAGGCGACCGGTGACGGTGTGGGCCGGCCGGGTGTCGCCGATCCGGGTCCGGTCGGTTCTGACGGGGCGGTGAAAGCGGCGGAGCCGAGCGTCGCAGAACCGCCGCCCGCGGCATCGGCGCAACCTCAGCGTGTGCTGTCGGTGGATTCGCCTGCGGCATCGGTGGATTCGCCGCCCGCGGCATCGGTTGAGCCGCGTCCCGCGGCGGTGGTTGAGCCGGCGCCGATGGCCGCGGCCGATCCGGTGTCGTCATCGCCGAGTGACCTGGCGCGGGGAGCGCCGGTCGGCGGCCGTAAGGCCGGCTCGAATAACGGACGGCAGGCAGTGGATAACCCGGCCGATGCGTTGCGGGTCGATGCCGACAAGCATTCGGCTGCGGCCAGCGCCGCAGCGTCTAGGCCGCAACCCGCGCAGCCCGCCGGCACAACCGTGAACACCTCTTCGGTGCAGCAGAGCGACTTGGTCGTCTCCCAGACCGCGCCCGTGGCCGCAGCGGCGCAGAGCGAAGCTCCGGCCGCGGCGCCCGGTCCGGTGTCCCGCGTGGTCGCCAAAACGCTGGCGTGGGCGGGTCTGAATACGTCGCAGACCGGCAGCCCGGTCGCCCCGGTCGAGTCA
This sequence comes from uncultured Mycobacterium sp., assembly GCA_964511995.1. GTDB lineage: Bacteria > Actinomycetota > Actinomycetes > Mycobacteriales > Mycobacteriaceae > Mycobacterium. The sequence goes on along the minus strand of CAZEHT010000024.1, from coordinate 7,215 downwards.
CCGGCCCAGTTGGCGCTGCTGGCCGCTTGGCGCCGGCAATCCCAACAAGCCCGGGCCGGCGAGGCACCGACCGACCTGGCCGACGTCGCGCGGACCGGCCAGCCGGTCGACCCGACGGTCACCGGCAAGGAGGCCGTTGCCGACCTATCGACCATGCAATTGGCGCCGGTGAGCCTGGTGGCCGCCGCGGTCGCGGATGCCGCGGCGCCCACGGTGAATCTGACCTCGCCGCCGGCCGGGCCGGCCAGGGGTGCGGTGAACTTGGCCGCGGCCGCCGCCGATGATGTCGGGGTGGAAGGGGTGCAGTTCCTGGTCAACGGCGCGCCGTACGGCGCCGAGGTCCGCGGCGTGGACATCACCGGGCCCTACAGCGGGCAGTACAGATTGACGGTGAACACCACCGCGGCCGATAACGGTACGTATGCGGTGGCCGCGCGCGCCCGTGACGCCGCGGGCAACACCACCACCACCACCACGCCGGCGGCGAGCATCACCGTGGATAACACCGTGCCCTCGGTGAGCCTGACCGGTCCCGCCGCCGGGGCCACGGTGTCGGGCTCGGTGAACCTGACCGCGACCGCCGCCGACACCGGGGGTTCGGGGATGGCCGGGGTGCAGTTCCTGGTGGACGGTGTGGCGCAGGGCGCCGAGGATCCCAGCTCGCCCTACAGCGTGTCGTGGAACACCACCACGGTCACCAACGGCCCCCACACGGTGGCCGCGCGGGCCCGTGACAACGCGGGCAACGTCACCACCACGGCGGCGCGCAGCGTCACCGTCTCCAACATTGTCGCTGATACCACGGCGCCCACGGTGAGCCTGACCGCGCCGCCGGCCGGCCCCGCCAGGGGTGCGGTGATCCTGGCCGCGACCGCCGCCGACAATGCCGGGGGTTCCGGGGTGGCCGGGGTGCAGTTCTTTGCCAACGGCGCTCCGCTTCTGGCCGAGGACACCAGCTCGCCCTACGGCATCACGGTGCCCACCACGGCGGCCGACAACGGCAGCTACACGCTGACCGCACGGGCCCGGGACGCCGCCGGCAATACCAGAAGCTCGGCGCCGGTGAGCATCACCGTGGATAACACCGCGCCCACGGTGAGCCTGACCAGTCCCGCCGCCGGGAGCACGGTGTCGGGCTCGGTGGACCTCACCGCCACCGCGTCGGACAATGTCGCGGTGGCCGGGGTGAAGTTCCTGGTCGACGGCGTTGAGTTGGGCGCCGAGGACCCCGCCGCGCCCTACGGCCCCGTCTCGTGGAACACCGCGACGGTCAGCAACGGCACCCATACGCTGACCGCACAGGCCCGTGATACCGCGGGCAACACCACCACCACGGCGGCGCGGAACGTCACCGTCACCAACGTCGCCCCGGATACCACGGCGCCCACGGTGAGCCTGACCGCGCCCGCCAGTGGGGCCACCGTGTCGGGCACGGTGACCCTGACCGCGACCGCCGCCGACAATGTCGGGGTGGCCGGGGTGAAGTTCTTCGTCGACGGCACTCTGGTGGACACCGAGGACTCCAGCTCGCCCTACAGCGTGTCGTGGAATACCACGACGGTCGGCAACGGTATGCATACGGTGACCGCGCAGGCTCGTGACGCCGCCGGCAACACCACCGACTCGGCGGTGGGAGTCACCGTCAGCAACAACGCCGACACCACGGCACCCACGGTGAGCTTCACCGGACCGGCCGAGGGCGCGACCGTGTCGGGCATTGTGAACCTCACCGCCACCGCCTCCGACAATGTCGGGGTGGCCAGGGTGCAGTTCTTCTGGGGAAGGCCCTCGGGCGGCGCCGTTAACCTCGAGCTGCTGGCCGAGGACACCACCGCGCCCTATGGCCCGGTGTCCTGGGACTCCGCCACGGCCGTTAACGGCCCGAACAGGTTGTTCGTGCAAGCCCTCGACGCCGCCGGCAACAGCACCATGAGGAGTATTAACGTTATCGTCAACAACCCGGCGAACAACCTTGCGCCGGTCGTGCCCGGCAAAACGATACCGGGTGGCCCTGATCCGGTAACCGGCGTAGTCACGGGTCGAATGAATGTCCGAGATCCCGAGCAGGCCCAATTATCCTACACGCTCGCTTATCCTCCGAGCCGGGGCGGTACAGTGAGCTTCGATCAGCCGACCGGTGTCTTCACCTACACACCGAGTCAGGCGGCACGCGACCAGGCCGCTGGGACCTCTGGGCTGGATTACGACACCTTCGGCGTATCGATCAGCGACGGCATCGCAACTGTGCAAACGTCCGTGACGGTTCAGGTGGCGCAGACGCTGCCCCCGACGACGTCGATCACCAACACGCCGGTCACCGCGGGAAGCGGGCCAAGTGGGGCAGCGGTCGCCGGCGGCTTCGCCTACGTCATCAACTACGACAGCAACAACGTCACCGTATTTGACACCGCGACAAATCAATTCGTGAAAACCCTCGACGTAGGGACGGGCCCGCTGAGCGTGGCGGCCAGTCCGCAAGGCAACCGGGTCTATGTGAGCAACTCGTTGTCTAACTCCGTGTCGGTGATCGATGCCACCACCAACACCGTCATCAGTACCCCCATCCGGATCAACGTCCTGCCCGGCAGCTACTACAACCCGGAGGTATCGTACGAGCCCCTCCAGTATCCGAATCGGGTGACCGAGGTGGCGGCGAGTGGCAACCGCCTCTACGTGAACGCAACCGACGGCCGGATCACGGTGATCGACACCTCCAACGATGTCAACCAGGTCATCCGCACAGACGCGCCTGGCACCTTCCAGGATCTGAAGGTCAGTCCCGACGGAACCCGGCTCTACGGCACACATTGGGGTGGAGTCACGGTGATCAACACGTCCACAATGACGGCTGCCGCCATTCCTATCGGCCCCGCCTGGAACTCAGAGCTATTACGCAACGAATACATCAACAGTGTTGGCAACGTGGCTTTGCGTCCCGACGGAAAACGCGCGTACGTCACGTTTGGCGCCACGATCGCCGAACGCGCTGTCGGAGGCCAAAGTTATGGGAGCTTCTTCACCACGGAGGGCCTGACCTGGATGGTGACCGGTGGCTACAGCGGGGTGGCGGTCATCGACACCGATCCGACGAGTGGCAATTTCAACACGGAGATCGCGAGAGTCATTGTCCCGCTCGGTGTACACGATCTTGCCGTAAGTGGAAGCAGTCTCTATGTCACGAGCGGGGACGGCAGGACGGTGACCGTCATCAATACGGCGAACAATGCGCTCACCGGGAGATTCACCACCGACCAGACAGCGTCCGGTGGCCGAGCCATCGCGATCACGGTTAACCCGTACGGCGACCTGCCGGAATGGGATATCCCAGTCCTCAGCGTTACCGCCTTCACCCGGTACGTCACGGTGGGTCCGACCGGCACCGTCTACATTACGGACTACACCGACGGTCAGGCGTATGCCGTCACGGTTGGCTCATCGAGCGTGTAGGCGGCGCTGGCGCGCGCACAAAGAGCATGGACACACCGACGGATTGACCGTGGGGCCTAGGATAGGCCTAGGACGGCGTGCTTGCCCGATCGCAGCGTACTCAACGCGACGCGCGCAGCATCCACATCACCGCCTCGGTCTCCGCGTCGTCGATCGGCACGGTGACCGACTCCAACGACGTGATGGTCCACCCGGCGTCGCCCAGCGTCTGGCGCAGTTGTTGCTCGGACACGACCGGCAGCGGGCGGTCGCCACGGGCGGCGTTGGCGTCGGAGAATGCGCTGAGCAGCAGAGTCGCGCCGGGGCGGGTGGCGCGATGAATCGCAACGGCGTAGTCGGCGCGGCCGGCGTCGTCGAGGCAGTGGTAGCAACCGCTGTCGACGACGGTGTCGAACGCCCCGGCGTATCCGTCGAGTCGGGTGGCGTCGGCGGTGGCGAACGGGACGTCGACCCGGGCCTGGAGGGCTCGGCGTTCGGCGGTGATCAGCGCGGTCGGGGCGATGTCGAGACCGGTCACCCGATACCCTTGCTGGGCCAGGTAGATCGCGTTGTCGCCAAGGCCGCAGCCGATGTCGAGGACGTCCCCGTGGATCGCGCCCTCTTCGTGCCAGGCGATCACGTTTTGCTTGGGTGCCTTGGTATCCCACGGTGGTGCGCTGACGGGCGGGACGCCCTCTGCGGGACTTTCCCCGCGGTAGAGCGCGTCGAAGTCGAATCCGGCCAAACTGGCTGAAGAACTCGGGGGTGATGCGGCGTCTGTCATTGGCGCCAATGTAGTCCTGTTCGTGCGGGTGAATCGAGCGGTGCTAAGCTGCCCGGCAGTTCGACATCCTTTAACGAGCCGTCCAGAGAGGCGGAGAAGGAGGTCAGGCTCTTCTATGGGCACCCTCGACAGCGACCGGGAACTGATGTCCGCCGCCGACGTCAGCCGGACCATCTCCCGCATAGCCCATCAGATCATCGAGAAGACCGCGCTCGACGGCGCCGACGCGCCACGTGTCGTGCTGCTGGGCATCCCGACTCGCGGCGCCGATCTGGCCGCCCGGCTGGCCCGCAACATCCGGGAATTCGCCGGAGTCGACGTCGGTCACGGATCCCTCGACATCACGCTGTACCGCGACGACCTCAACATCAAGCCGCCCCGCCCGCTGGAGGAGACCTCGATACCCGACGGCGGCATCGACGGCGCACTGGTCGTGCTCGTCGACGACGTGCTCTACACCGGGCGCTCCGTGCGGGCAGCCCTGGACGCATTGCGCGACCTCGGACGCCCCCGCGCCGTGCAGCTGGCGGTTCTCGTCGACCGCGGTCACCGGGAGCTACCGATCCGCGCCGACTACGTCGGCAAAAACGTGCCCACATCGCGCAGCGAGAACGTCAAGGTCCAGCTGACCGATCACGACGGACGTGACGGCGTGCGGATCGCGCCATACGGAGGACCTTCCCGGTGAAACACCTGCTCAGCGCCGCCGACCTGACCCGGCGCGACGCCACGGCGATCCTCGACAACGCTGACCGCTTCAGGGAGGCGCTGCTGGGCCGGGAGGTCAAGAAGCTGCCCACGCTGCGCGGCCGCACGATCATCACCATGTTCTACGAGAACTCCACCCGCACCCGGGTGTCCTTCGAGGTGGCGGCGAAGTGGATGAGCGCCGACACCATCAACGTCAGCTCCTCGGGATCGTCTGTTGCCAAAGGGGAGTCGCTGCGCGACACGGCGCTGACGTTGCGGGCGGCCGGAGCGGATGCGCTGATCATCCGCCATTCGGCTTCGGGAGCGGCCCAACAGCTCGCCGAATGGACCGCCCAAGCCGACGGCCGAGGGCCCTGCGTGATCAACGCCGGCGACGGCACCCACGAGCACCCCACGCAGGCACTGCTCGATGCGCTAACGATCCGGCAACGACTCGGCGCCATCGAGGGCAAGCGGGTGGTGATCGTCGGCGACATTCTGCACAGCCGGGTGGCGCGCTCCAACGTGTTGCTACTGTCGGCACTGGGCGCCGAGGTGGTGTTGGTTGCGCCGCCCACGCTGCTGCCCGCCGGAGTGGACGGCTGGCCGGTCACGGTGTCACATGACCTGGACGCCGAACTGCCGGCCGCCGACGCGGCCATGATGCTTCGTGTCCAGGCCGAACGCATGAACGGCGGTTTCTTCCCGTCCGCGCGGGAATACTCGGTTTCCTACGGGATGTCCGAGCGGAGGCAGGCGCTGTTGCCCGGCCACGCGGTGGTGCTGCACCCCGGTCCCATGTTGCGCGGCATGGAGATCGCGTCCTCAGTCGCGGACTCACCGCAGGCCGCGGTGCTGCAACAGGTGACCAATGGTGTGCACGTGCGGATGGCGGTGCTATTTCACCTGTTGATCGGATCCGGCCAATCGGCGGAAGCGTCACACCTGGGGGGTGCCGCGTGAGCGTGCTTATTCGGGGCGTGCGCGTCTACGGCGACGGCGACAGGTTGGACGTTCTCGTCGACGACGGCCAGATCGCCGATATCGGTGTCGGCCTTCCGGTCGACGGCGATGTCGACGTACTCGACGCGACCGGCCAGGTGCTGCTACCCGGCTTTGTGGACTTGCACACCCATCTGCGCGAACCCGGTCGCGAGGATACCGAGACCATCGAAAGCGGTTCCGGGGCAGCGGCCCTCGGCGGATACACCGCGGTGTTCGCGATGGCCAACACGAGCCCTGTGGCCGACTCGCCGGTGGTCACCGATCACGTCTGGAATCGCGGTCGGCAGGTGGGACTCGTCGATGTGCACCCGGTGGGCGCGGTGACGGTCGGGCTGGAGGGCAAGCAGCTCACCGAGATGGCCATGATGGCCAATGGGGCCGCACAGGTACGGATGTTCTCCGACGACGGCAAGTGCGTGCACGACCCGCTGCTGATGCGCCGGGCACTCGAGTATGCCAGCGGTCTGGGGGTGCTCATCGCCCAGCACGCCGAGGAGCCGCGGCTGACCGCGGGCGCCGTTGCCAACGAGGGGCCCAACGCGGCCCGCCTCGGACTCGCGGGCTGGCCCCGGGCCGCCGAGGAGTCGATCGTTGCCCGTGACGCCTTGCTCGCTCGCGACGCGGGCGCCCGTGTGCACATCTGCCACGCCTCGACCGCGGGTACCGTCGAGATCCTCAGATGGGCGAAGGGCCAAGGGATTTCGATCACGGCGGAGGTCACTCCGCACCATCTCTTGCTCGACGACAGTCGACTGGCGACCTACAACGGTGTCAACCGGGTGAATCCGCCCCTGCGGGAAAACTTCGACGTCCAGGCCTTACGCCGGGCATTGGCAGAGGGGGTCATCGACTGTGTCGCGACTGACCACGCGCCGCACGCCGAACACGAGAAGTGCGTCGAGTTCGCGTCGGCGCGCCCGGGCATGCTCGGATTGCAGACTGCGCTGTCGGTAGTGGCCGAGACGATGGTCGCGCCCGGACTGCTGACATGGCGCGACGTGGCCCGGGTGATGAGCGAGCAGCCCGCCCGCATCTCCGGCCTGCCGGACCAGGGCCGGCCGCTGGAGATCGGCGAGCCCGCCAACCTGACTGTCGTCGACCCCGTTGCCACCTGGGCCGTTGCGGGAGCCGAACTGGCCAGCCGGTCGGCGAACACCCCGTATGAGGGCATGACGCTGCCCGCGACGGTCACCGCGACACTGCTGCGCGGGAGGTTCACCGCACGCGACGGGAAGGTCTGCCGCGCATGAGCCCCCAGCGAGTAGCGGAGGCGGATCGCGCATGAACCCACAGCGAGTAGCGGAGGCGGA
>CAZEHT010000023.1:36662-40367 GCA_964511995.1 uncultured Mycobacterium sp. | reverse complement strand
GCCCCACCACAGGTTCTTCAGAGCCTTCCTGGCACTTTGGAAGTAATGTGGGGATCACCTCGACCACCCGGACGTCGGCGTCGAGAACGGGAATCATCGTCCACTTGTCGAACAGGGTGCAAGGCCGCGACCTGCCGAATTACATCCAACTGCCCACGCCGATCTTGGCCGCCGCGGACGGGCCGCCCACCACAGCAGGCTGAACCGCGGATCGGCGTTCGACTCGCTTGCCGGCCAACGCAATCCCCTCGTCGGCGAGTTCGTTGACGAGCAACCCCCCGCTCGGGCCCGAACGTCCGGCAGGTGCGCATGGCTGATGGTGTCGACGGTGACCGCGCGCGCGTCCGGGGCCGACCTGCTTGGCGTACAAATGCGGCGAGATGTGGGTCTTGCCGTGCAGTGGGAGTTCGACCCCCGCGCCGCGCACCGCGACATGGTCGTCATTTGTGGGCCAGGGCATCGGCGCGCAGCACACAAACCGGCCCGAGCGGTCCCGCTTGGAAAGAGTCGGGGCGCCCGCGCAGATGGATGCCGGCAGGGTCAGCCCGCCCACTGCCCGGGCATGCCCTTGTGCCGCCGGTTCACCGGCTCGTCTGGCCAGAGTCGCCAGCGCCGACGTGTCCAAGGTCGCAGTCACCGGTTCAATTTAGGCGGCCACGCTCATTTAAGCTGGCACGCCGTGAGTGAGGCTGACCTACCCGAGCAGTTCCAGATCCGGCAGGCGAAAAGGAAGCGGCTGGTGGCCGAAGGTCGCGATCCGTACCCGGTCTCGGTGCCGCGCACTCACACGCTGGCGGAAATCCGTTCGGCCTATCCGGATTTGGCGGCCGATTCCACGACGGGCGACATCGTCGGCGTGGCTGGGCGCGTGGTGTTCTCGCGCAATTCCGGCAAGCTGTGCTTTGCCACCCTCCAGGACGGAGACGGCACGCGCTTGCAGGTGATGGTCAGTCTGGCCAGGGTGGGACTGCGGGCACTGGAGGCGTGGAAAGCCGACGTCGACCTGGGCGACATCGTCTTCGTCCAGGGTGAGGTGATCAGTTCGCGGCGCGGCGAGTTGTCGGTGACGGCAGACGAATGGAGGATGGCATCCAAGGCGCTTCGGCCGTTGCCAGTAGCCCACAAGGAGATGAACGAGGAAACACGGGTGCGGCAGCGCTATGTCGATCTCATCGTCCGTCCGGCGGCCCGAGACATCGCCTGGACCCGCATCGCGGTCATCCGCTCGGTGCGCTCTGCGCTGGAACGGCGGGGCTTCCTCGAGGTGGAGACTCCCATGCTGCAGACGTTGGCGGGGGGAGCGACCGCCCGCCCGTTCGTCACCCACTCCAACGCCCTGGACACCGACCTCTACCTGCGTATCGCGCCTGAACTGTTCCTAAAGCGCTGTGTTGTGGGCGGTTTGGACAAGGTCTTCGAGCTTAATCGCAACTTCCGAAACGAAGGTGTCGATTCCACGCATTCTCCCGAATTCTCGATGCTGGAGACATACCAGGCATACGGGGACTATGACGATTCCGCTCTGGTCACCCGCGAGGTTATTCAGGAGGTTGCCGACGAAGCGATCGGGACCCGTCAACTTCGGCTGCCGGATGGCACCGTGTACGACATTGACGGAGAATGGCCGTCGATCCAAATGTATCCGTCCCTGTCGGAGGCGCTTGGCGAGGAGGTTACGCCGGAAACGCCGGCAGACTATCTGTGGTCGGTGGCCGGCCGGCTGGGCCTGGAGATCCCGCGGGACCGTGGGTACGGGCACGGAAAGCTGGTGGAGGAACTGTGGGAGCACACGGTCGGTGACACGCTGTGGGCGCCGGTGTTCGTGAAGGACTTTCCCGTCGAGACGACGCCGTTGACCCGGCAGCACCGCAGTCTGCCCGGTGTTACCGAGAAGTGGGACCTCTATGTGCGTGGTTTCGAGTTGGCCACCGGGTACTCAGAGCTCGTGGACCCGGTTGTGCAGCGTGAGCGGTTCGTGGCGCAGGCCCGGGCGGCGGCGGCCGGCGACGACGAGGCGATGAAGCTCGACGAGGACTTCCTGACCGCGATGGAGTACGCGATGCCGCCGACGACCGGCACCGGAATGGGTGTCGACCGGCTGCTGATGGCGCTGACGGGCCTGTCAATTCGAGAGACGGTTTTGTTCCCCATTGTCCGACGCCACGGCGGCTGAAGACGGCTCTGGTGCGGCGGAAGTTGAATGCGCATGTCCGATATGGCACATTGGATACTTGCAAGTAGGATTGGCTAATCAATCGATACTCGAGGCTAGAAGGGTCAGCACGCTAATGGCGAAGAAAGTTACCGTCACCTTGGTCGATGATTTCGACGGTGAGGGTGCCGCCGACGAGACGGTGGAATTCGGTCTCGATGGTGTGACATATGAGATAGACCTTTCCGCCAAGAATGCCAACAAACTTCGTGGCGAACTGAACAAGTGGGCAGAAGCGGGCCGGCGCGTGGGCGGGCGCCGACGGGGCCGCTCGGCAAGCGCGGGACGGGGCCGCGCCGCCATCGACCGGGAGCAGAGCGCGGCGATCCGCGAATGGGCACGCCGCAACGGTCACAACGTTTCGACTCGGGGGCGTATCCCCGCCGAGGTTATCGACGCATTTCACGCGGCTACCTAAGGCGATTGCCTAACTAGTTCGCTAGCAGCGATTCGCGGCCGACATTCGGAACCGATTCCGAATGTCGCGTCGTTGCTCTCTGAGAGTCCACGGTCGGCGGGGCACCAAGGTAAAGCAGCGCAGGCCGCTGCCCTCTAGAGTGGACGGCAGGTGATGCGCTCGACCTCGCGGGGCACGAGCGCAGGCCCGACAATAGAGAGCAGGTAACCACGGATGTTCGAACGATTTACCGACCGTGCCCGTCGGGTCGTCGTCCTGGCGCAAGAAGAAGCCCGGATGCTCAACCACAACTACATCGGCACCGAGCACATCCTGTTGGGACTTATCCATGAGGGTGAGGGCGTCGCCGCCAAGTCTCTGGAATCGCTGGGCATCTCGCTCGAAGGGGTGCGCAGCCAGGTCGAGGAGATCATCGGCCAGGGTCAGCAGGCCCCGTCCGGGCACATCCCCTTCACGCCGCGCGCCAAGAAGGTGCTCGAGCTGAGCCTTCGCGAGGCGCTGCAACTCGGCCACAACTACATCGGCACCGAGCACATTCTGCTCGGCCTGATCCGTGAGGGCGAGGGTGTCGCCGCCCAGGTGCTGGTCAAGCTGGGTGCCGAGCTGACCCGTGTTCGCCAGCAGGTCATTCAGCTGCTCAGCGGTTACCAGGGCAAGGAAACAGCGGAGGCGGGCACCGGAGGCCGCGGCGGCGAAGCCGGCTCGCCGTCTACGTCACTGGTGCTCGACCAGTTCGGCCGCAACCTGACTGCCGCCGCCACGGAGGGCAAGCTCGATCCCGTCATCGGCAGGGAGAAGGAAATCGAGCGGGTGATGCAGGTGCTTAGCCGGCGCACCAAGAACAACCCCGTGCTGATCGGCGAGCCGGGCGTCGGCAAGACCGCTGTCGTCGAAGGTCTCGCTCAGGCGATCGTGCACGGTGAAGTGCCCGAGACCCTCAAGGACAAGCAGCTCTACACTTTGGACCTCGGTTCGCTGGTGGCAGGCAGCCGCTACCGCGGTGACTTCGAGGAACGCCTGAAGAAGGTCCTCAAGGAGATCAACACGCGCGGCGACATCATCCTGTTCATCGACG
>CAZEHT010000023.1:14809-36652 GCA_964511995.1 uncultured Mycobacterium sp. | reverse complement strand
TTCGAAGAACGGCTCAAGGCCGTGATGAACGAGATTGCCCAGAACAAGAACATCATCCTGTTCATCGACGAGCTGCACACGCTGGTCGGCGCCGGTGCCGCCGAGGGGGCCATCGACGCCGCCTCCATCTTGAAACCGAAGCTGGCGCGTGGCGAGCTGCAGACCATCGGCGCCACCACGCTCGACGAGTACCGCAAGTACATCGAGAAGGACGCCGCGCTGGAGCGCCGGTTCCAGCCGGTGCAGGTCGGCGAGCCCACCGTGGAGCACACCATCGAGATCCTCAAGGGTCTGCGCGATCGCTACGAGGCGCACCATCGCGTCTCCATCACCGATCCTGCATTGGTTGCCGCGGCGACGCTGGCCGACCGCTACATCAACGACCGGTTCCTGCCGGATAAGGCGATCGACCTGATCGACGAGGCCGGTGCGCGGATGCGGATACGCCGGATGACCGCTCCGCCGGACCTGCGCGAGTTCGACGAGAAGATTGCCGACGCGCGCCGGGAGAAGGAATCGGCGATCGACGCGCAGGACTTCGAGAAGGCGGCCAGCCTGCGCGATCGCGAGAAGCAACTCGTCGCGCAGCGGGCCGAACGCGAGAAGCAATGGCGTTCGGGGGATCTCGATGTCGTAGCCGAAGTCGACGACGAACAGATCGCCGAGGTGCTTGGCAACTGGACCGGTATCCCCGTGTTCAAGCTCACCGAAGAGGAGACCACCCGGCTGCTGCGCATGGAGGAGGAGCTGCACAAGCGGATCATCGGGCAGGAAGACGCGGTGCGCGCTGTCTCGAAAGCGATCCGTCGCACCCGCGCCGGTTTGAAGGACCCCAAGCGCCCGTCGGGCTCGTTCATCTTCGCCGGCCCGTCCGGCGTCGGAAAGACCGAACTGTCCAAGGCGCTGGCAGAGTTCCTGTTCGGCGACGACGGCGCGCTGATCCAGATCGACATGGGCGAGTTCCACGACCGGTTCACCGCATCCCGCCTGTTCGGAGCCCCCCCGGGTTACGTCGGATATGAGGAAGGCGGGCAGCTCACCGAGAAGGTCCGCCGCAAGCCGTTCAGTGTCGTGTTGTTCGACGAGATCGAGAAGGCCCACCAGGAGATCTACAACACGCTGTTGCAGGTGCTCGAGGACGGCCGTCTGACCGATGGGCAGGGCCGCACGGTGGACTTCAAGAACACCGTGCTGATCTTCACGTCGAACCTCGGCACTTCCGATATCTCCAAGGCAGTGGGTCTGGGCTTCACCCAGGGCGGCGGTGAGAACAACTACGAGCGGATGAAGCTCAAGGTCAACGACGAACTCAAGAAGCACTTCCGCCCCGAGTTCCTTAACCGGATCGACGACATCATCGTCTTCCACCAGTTGACCCGCGACGAGATTATCCGGATGGTCGACCTCATGATCACCCGGGTCGCCAAGCAGCTCAAGAGCAAGGATATGGAGCTGAAACTCACCGATCAGGCCAGGGCCCTGCTGGCCAAGCGTGGATTCGACCCGGTGCTGGGCGCGCGCCCATTGCGCCGGACGATCCAGCGCGAGATCGAAGACGCACTGTCGGAGAAAATCCTCTTCGATGAGGTCGGACCGGGTCAGGTGGTCACCGTCGGCGTCGAGAACTGGGACGGCACAGACGCCGGCGAGGACGCCCGGTTCACCTTCACCGGCACACCCAGGGCCGCCGCCGCGGCGGCGGATCTGGCGGGTGCGGGAGCCCCCGGCAGCGCGACGACCACCGCTGCCGATTAGCTGCGAACCCACTGCGGCGGTCACCCACGGGTGGCCGCCGCAGTGGGTTCGCCGGGTTTTCGCCGGTCATGCCGCGAAAACCGTCAGCAAGCACGCCCGCAACGGGTAGCGAGCGAAGCGCGCACCGTCACGCATGCCGAAGCCGTGGGGGTGCACGCGGGATAGAATGCGGGGGTTAAGACGAGCCGAGGAATCTGGTGGAACTCCAGAGCGGTCGCGCCACTGTCACAGTCAGACCCGACGCCGTCACCCTTCGATCCGGGACGCGCAATCCCAGCAAAGGATTTCCAATGAGAGACTCACACTCGCACGTCGGCAAAACGCCGGTGCTGGATGTGTCGGCGGCGAAGGCGGCGGCTTGGCTGTCCGTGACGGCTGTGCTGGCCTTGCTGGTGCTCTACTTCGTCGGCATGGATCAGGGCGCGACTTCGCTGTTTGGTCAGAACACTTACATCCACGAGTTCGTGCACGACGCTCGCCACCTACTCGGATTCCCCTGCCACTGAGCCGGACCCGTCAGCGAAATCACATGGAAAAGAGAATCATTTGGCGCGGCGTGCTCTCCGGTGCCGCCGCTGGGGTGCTTGCGTTCGTCTTCGCCAAGATCTTCATCGAACCCGTCATCGGCCGGGCCATCGACTTCGAAGGAGGTGTCGACGAGGCACGTCAGTCATTGGAAGTGGCCGCAGGCGGTCACACCCACGAGGAGGGTGTCGAGCTGTTCACCCGAGGAGTGCAGTCGAACATCGGCATGGGATTGGGCGTGCTGGCTTTCAGCGTGGCGATGGGTGTCCTGCTGGCAGTCGTGTTCTGCGTCGCCTACGGCAGGACCAGCCTGTCCGCACGCGCGCTTGCGGCCCTGATCGCCGGCGGCATGCTGGTTTCGCTGTGGATCGTTCCGGCACTCAAGTACCCGCCGAATCCCCCTGCGGTGAGTCTGGACCAAACCATCCGGCAACGCACGCTGCTGTACCTGCTCATGGTCGTGATATCGGCCGCGCTCTTCGTCGCCGCGATCTACCTTCGCCAGCGGCTGGCCGCCAGGCTCGGCGCCTGGGAGGCGACGTTGGCGGCAGCGGGTGCCTACATCGTCGCGGTCGCGCTGCTGTTCCTCATCTTGCCGACCATTGACGAGACCCCGGGCGCCATTCGCGACGACGCGGGCCGCATCATCTTCGACGGCTTTCCCGCCGATGACCTCTACGAGTTCCGGCTGTTTGCGCTCGGCACGCAGATTGTGATGTGGACGACCATTGGGTTGGTGTTCGGTGTCCTCGCGTCGCGGCTGCTGGAGGGTAAGAAGCGCGACCTTCTCGCCGCATGAGCCGAACCGCCCGACTGACGCTGGTGTCGCATGCGATGACCGACGCCATGTCAGCCGGGCGGTTTCCGCTCGACGAGCCGCTGAATTCGCTTGGCATCAAACAGGTATCGGCCGCCGAAAGATCGCCGGCCGATACGGCTGTCTGCGGCCCGGAGCGCCGCACCCGTGAAACGGCAAAGCTTCTGGGGCTGTCCGCCGACGTCGATCCGCGACTCGCTGATCTCGATCACGGCCGGTGGCGCGGCGAAGGCCTCGCGCGGCTGGATCCCGCCGAGGTGGTGGCCTGGCTCGATGATCCCGAAGCCGCCCCCCACGGCGGCGAATCCGTTGTCGGGCTGATATCTCGGGTGTCCGATTGGCTGGCGACACTGACCAGCGCTTCGCGGCCGATCGTCGCCGTTACGCACCCGGCCGTGATCCGCGCAGCTGTCGTGTCGGTTCTCGATGCGCCGCCGAAGTCGTTCTGGCGGATGGATGTCGCCCCGGTGACCCAGACCGTGCTGCACTACCGCGGGCGGCTGTGGACTCTTCGGCGCTAGGGCTGTCCCACCGGGATCATGGCGAACATCTGCTTGATGATCGACATCAGCCAGCCGCCCGTCGAACTCCCGTGGAACCGTTGCCAGTTGGTCTGCAGGCTCACCACCCACGGTTGACCAGTGCGGTCGACGGCGTACCAGCTGAATGTCAGCTCGCCGGGTAGGTTGCCGGCCTTGGCGCCGATGTATGGCCATTCCTTTCGGTCGAGGTCGATGCCGGGGATGGCCGACATGATCTCCGTGACCGGTGCCGCAGCCCCGGTAGCCCCGTCCTGAAGCGCCGCGTGGACACGGCAGATGTCCTCGGCACTGCCGTACCACTCTGCGCCGTAGGCTGACGCCGGCGTGTGGGTTCGCATCGGGTCCGGGTGATATGGCCGCGTGCTCGTTTCCGCGAGCAACTGGGCGCGGCGTTGCGGGTCGGCGTTCTTCCACTGCTCACGCAGATCGGGTTCGCCCCACCCGATCGAGAACAATGCGTGCATTGTGGGGAAGGGGGTCATGCTCGCCGGGTCGTGGTGCCCGGTGTCGGCCAGAGCACGTTCGACGGCGTCCGTGCCGACCCGCGCGATCAGGAGATCGGTTGCCATGTTGTCGCTGTTGGCGATCATCTTCGCGGCCGCTGTCCGCACCGATACCGTCGATCCCGCGGGCAGTTGGTCGAAGGCCGATGATCCGACGGTCTTGGCCTCGTCGGTGATCCTCAGCTGATCGTCCCAGGACACCACTCCGGCTTTGACCGCCTGGGCGACCGCGAAAAGCACGTAGAGCTTGAAAATCGATGCCAGTGGCAGAGATTCGGCGGTGTTGGAACCGGCCAGGCGGTCGCAACGACGACCGTCGACCTTCGAGACGCTGTAGGCGTAGCGTGCGCCGGATTTCCCCAGCGCGGTGTCGACATCCGCCCACGTGCGAATGGACGGCGTCTGGGTGGTGACGACGAACTTGTCGACCATGGTCTGGTCGTCGGTGTGGAGCTCGATATCCTGCCGCGCCCCGTAGGACGTTTGAAGGTGCAGCGTCGCCGAACCGGCGCCGAAGTCGACGCCGGTGACCGTGAACGGGCGTTCCCACCACATGCGGTCCATGGTGGTGGCCACATCGTTCACCAACTCGGGCGCCGCCAAGGTCCGCACCCCGCCCGGGCCGATCGGCCAGTCGGAGTTGAGCATGTCCATAACCTGTTTGGCGCGAACACCCTGGGGTGAGTTCACACTGATGCGAACACTGCCGGCGTTGGCCGGAGGTGCCGTGGTTTCGGCGCAGCCGCCGGTCAGTGGGCCGATCAGGGCGGCACCGCAGAACAGCGCCGCCAATCGGCTATCCCTTGGCCTGTGACCCGGCAACGTCCAGCACAACCTCGAACTCGAGCAGCGACGCGCCGGTCGCCACCGGATTGGCGTGCTGACCCTTGTGCGCCTCGATCGCGGGACCGCTGGCCCACGCCTGGAATGCCTCTTCGGACTCCCATTGGGTGACGACGAAGTAGCGTTGCTCACCTTTGACCGGGCGCAGCAGTTGGAAGCCGAGGAAGCCGGGCTGGTTGTCGACGGCGTGCGCGCGATGGGCGAACCGCTTCTCCAGTTCGGGGCCTGCACCTGTCGGGACTTCGATTGCGTTGATCTTCACCACGGGCATTTGGCTAGGCTACCGCGCCGTGTCAGCGTGCAGTCGGCGCGCGCAAGATGTGTGCATGGACGTCGACGCGCTGACCTATCGCGGCGGGCAGGGGCCGCCGCTGGTGTTGGTGCACGGGCTGATGGGCCGCGGCGCGACCTGGCTTAGGCAGCTGCCGTGGCTGAGCAGGCTGGGCGCGGTATACACCTATGACGCACCATGGCACCGGGGCCGTGACGTGGTCGACGCGTACCCGGTCAGCACCGAGCGGTTCGTCGGTGCTTTGGAGACGGCCGTCGCGGCCTTGTCGGTTCCCGTGCGGTTGATCGGGCACTCCATGGGTGGCTTGCACGCGTGGTGTCTGGCCGCCGAGCGCCCGGACTTGGTGGAGGCAGTGGTCGTCGAAGACATGGCGCCCGACTTTCGCGGCCGCACCACCGGGCCGTGGGAGCCCTGGGTGCATGCCCTGCCGGTCGAGTTCGGCAGCGAACAGGCGGTTCTGGACGAATTCGGGCCGGTGGCCGGACGCTATTTCCTGGACGCGTTCGACCGTACGGCGACGGGCTGGCGGCTTCACGGCCGGCCCGAACGCTGGTTGGAGATCGCCGCCGAGTGGGGTACGCGCCACTACTGGCATCAGTGGCACGCCGTCGAGGCACCCGTGCTGCTCGTCGAGGCGGGTCAATCGGTGACTCCGCCCGGGCAGATGCGCCGCATGCACGAAACCGCTTCGACGTCGAGCTACCTGGCCCTTCCCGAGGCCGGCCACCTGGTTCACGACCACGCACCTCGACCGTACCGAGAAGCCGTGGAGGCCTTTCTGGGTTCCACGGGTGCCCGTTGAGTCACCGCCTTTCGCCGTTCGCGCCCGGTGGCGGCCAGCGTTGCTACCGTTGGAACCGGGTCCGGATGGCGTCGACGTCGTGTCCTATGCGGCGCAAGTCGGCATCGTCTTCGAACCATCGTCCGGCCATAGGGGCGGCGAAGCGGAACCGGTCGATATGCCACCCGAGGTAACCGCTCCCTTGGGCGCGCGTGGCCAGGGACGCGACCAATGCGAACGGGCCCAGCACGATCGCGGCGAGGACGATGATTGTTATCGCGGTACTCATGGCAGTTATTGTCCTGTCGGATATATGCGGCCAACAGTGGCGGTAGCGTCGACATTAGATAAAATGCTGCCATGCTCAGAAGCGTTTCGGCCCTGGTGCTCGACAAACTTGCCGTCTTTGAGTTCGGAGTCCTCTGCGAGGTGTTCGGCATAGACCGCAGTGACGACGGTGTGCCGGGCTTCGATTTCAAGGTGTGCGGACTGGAGGCGGGCAGACCAGTACAAACCTCGGTTGGGGCGTCGCTGACGCCCGGCCACGGACTCGACGCAATGGTCGGCGTCGACTTGGTGGCCGTTCCCGCCATATCCGCTCCCGACGGCTATCCGCCGCAGGCGTTGGACGCGTTGCGCGCCGCCGCGGAAGCGGGTTCGGTGATCCTGACCGTTTGTTCGGGGGCGTTCGTCGCCGGCGCGGCCGGACTGCTCGACGGGCGGGCGTGCACCACGCACTGGATGCACGCCGACGAATTGGCCCGGATGTATCCCTCGGCGCGAGTGGACCGCAACGTCTTGTTCGTCGACGACGGCAATCTCATCACCAGCGCGGGCACCGCGGCGGGCATCGATGCGTGCTTGCACCTGGTGCGCCGAGAACTCGGCAGCGCGGTGACCAACGCGATCGCCCGGCGCATGGTCGTCCCGCCACAACGCGACGGCGGGCAGCGCCAGTACATCGACCAGCCGATTCCGTCACGGTGTTCGGAAGGTTTTGCTCCGCAACTTGATTGGATAATGGCCAACCTGCACAAGCCGCACACGGTCGCTTCGCTCGCCGCGGGTGCCAAGATGTCGGAGCGCACGTTCGCGCGGCGCTTCGTCGAGGAGACCGGCACCACGCCGATGCAGTGGGTCACCGACCAGCGGGTGCTCTATGCGCGGCAGATACTCGAGGAAACCGACCTCGACGTCGACCGGGTCGCGGAGCGAGTCGGATTCGGCAACGCGACGTTGCTGCGCCACCACTTCCGCCGCATCGTGGGTGTCACGCCGTCGGGATACCGGCGCAGCTTCAGCCGGGTGGCCGACCGCCGAGAATCCGCCTGAGATCTCGCAAGCGGGGCCGGTCCAGCGAACGACCGGCCTTATTCGGTCGCGCCGTTGATCACGGGCGCGTCGATTACGCCCTTGTCGACTCCCCACATTTCGGCGATGGTCCGGTATTCGCCGGTCTGGATGAGGTGCTCCAGCGCCTGTCGCAGTGATTCGGCCAACGCCGAGTCCTTGGCCACCGGCCAGCCGTACGGCGCGGCGTCGAAGACTTCACCCGCGGGTTTGAGCGCGCCCGCACTCAGCTTCACCGCGAATCCGGTCACGGGGGAATCGGCCGACATGGCATCGACCTCGCCGGCGATCAACGCAGCGGTGAGCGCGTCTTGTCCCGAGTAGGTCACCGCTTGGATCGGTGGCAACCCCGCGGCCAAGCACTCGGCGTTCTTGGCCGGTATCTCCGTTGTCGCGTGCAGGGTACCGTCGGCGGCGCCGACGGTACGGCCGCAAGCGGCGCTGGGATCGATGTTTGACCCGGACCGTTGCGCCCATAACGTCCCAGCGCGGAAGTACGTGACGAAGTCGGCCTTCGACTCCCGATCCTTCGTATCGGTCACCGACGACATACCGACGTTGAAGTTCCCCGCCTGCACCTCGGGGAGGATGCTTTCGAACGCCGTCTCGCGATAGTCGGGCACCAGCCCGATTGTTCTTGCCACGGCATTCATCAGGTCGACGTCAAAGCCGACCAGTTGTCCGTCGGAATTCTTGAACTCATTCGGTGCGTAGGGAACCGTCACTCCGATCACCAGCCGACCTGTTGCCCTGATGTCCTCGGGCACCGTCGCCGCGATCGACGCGACGGTCCCGAGCGGCGCGGCGACGGCGGAATCGGCGACGCCGGGCTCGGCTGCGCGGGTCTGACGGTGACCGACGACGGCAGCGGCGGTGACAACGGAGACAGCTATGGCCAATGCCGCCAGGATCGTCGGCACGACGACGGACCACCGCACTGTCCGCTTTGGCCGGGCATGTCTGGGTCCTGCGATCTTCGAACGCATCGTCGGTTCGCCGGCGCCGGCCCGCCGACCGACGGCCTCTAGTTGATGGGCGAGTGCACGGGCAAAGTCAAGACAGCGGTTATAACGATCTTCGGGAGTTTTGGCGAGCGCTTTGGCGAATATCGGCCCAAGCGCGGCAAGCTCCGGCACGCGATCGTCGATGGCGGGCGGTGGCGCGGTCAGGTGCTGGCTGATGACCACGGCGGGATTGGAGTGCTGAAACGGGGGTGAGCCGCTGAGCAGATGGAAAGCGGTGGCCGCGAGCGCGTACTGATCGGCGCGGCCGTCGAGCCGGTCGCCCATCAGCTGTTCCGGCGCGGCGTAGGAGATCGTGCCCACCGTTATGTTGGTGGCGGTGAGGGTACCGGGGTCGTCGGCGCGGCGGGCAATGCCGAAGTCGCTGAGCAGAGCCCTTGTTACTCCGGAATTCGACTGTGCAACAAGAATATTCGCCGGCTTGACGTCCCGGTGGAACATCTGGTTGTCGTGCGCGTAGTCCAGCGCCTCCGCGACCCCGGTCACAATATTGACGACTTCGTCAGGCGGCAGACCGTCAACGTTGTCCTCCAGGAGGCGGGCGGCGTCCGTGCCGTCGACGCAATCCATGGTTATCCACAGTTGACCGTTGTATTCGCCACGATCGTGCAGTGCCACGATGTGCGGGTGCCACAATGCCGCGACGATGGCAGCTTCCCGGTCGAATCGGCTCCGGTACTCCTCGTCGTTCGTCAGCTCCGCCGGCAGCACCTTGAGCGCTTCGTGGCGAGGCAGCCTCGGGTGTTGAACGAGGTAGACCTCGCCCATACCGCCGGATCCGAGCAAACGGAGAATCGTGTAGCCGGCGAAGACTTCGCCCTCAGCTAGCGGCATAATCCACGCTTTCACTTCTGGCCGTGCGCACCCTCGCGGGCGGGGCCTTCGCCAATCCCGTCATGGCGATACGGTAGACGCGCTGCCCGCATGCGTCGACACGAGGTGATGGCGGACTTGCGATCTAGCGCGCCGATACTTCGCAAGACACGGGGAGACATGACAGAAATGCCTGCTCGCCCATGTGATGCGACAGGGATGTGGTTATCTAAAACCGGCCTGTCCCACTCTCCAGGTGAGGTACCCAGTGACCCCTCAGATGCTGATCGTGGTGGCGATACTCGGCGTTGCCGTCGGACTGTTTGCGTGGGGACGTCCCCGAGCTGACATCGTGGCGCTCCTTGTGGTCGCCGCGCTGATGGCGACCGGGGTGCTCACACCCCAAGAGGCGCTATCGGGCTTCGGATCCCCCGTGGTGATATTGCTGGCCGCCATCTTCATCGTCAGCGCGGGGCTGGTGAACACCGGCCTGACACAACGCCTGGGTGAACTTGTCATAAAGCTCGGCGGTGGAAGCGAAACGCGGTTGGTCGCGCTGATCATGCTCATCGCGGGACTAGTCGGCTCGTTTCTCAACTCCGCGGCGATCGTCGCCATGCTCATACCTGTGGTCTTGACGATCGCCGCTAAGACTGGAATCAACCGCAAACGGCTGCTGATGCCGCTTTGCGTTGCGGTAATGATCAGCGGAATGATGACGCTGATCGCGTCCTCGCCGAACATCATCATCCAGGACGCGTTGAAGGAACACGGGGTCAGTCCCCAGCTCGGCTTTTTCAGTTTCAGTCCGTTCGGCCTCGTCGCCCTGGCTGTTGGTATCGCTTTCATGCTGCTGGTGGGACGCAACCTGTTGAGCCGGCAGCGCTCCGGAACCACCGGAACGGAAACACCGAACGTCGGTGATGTCATCAGTTCCTACGGCCTGGACGAGCGGTGGCACCGGTTACGAGTCGAACCTGGCTCGCCACTGATCGGCCAATCGGTGGCCGCGGTGCGAGAACCCTTGCGTGACCGCTACGGGCTCCGTCTCGTGGGCTTCGAAAAACACTCACCAGAAAGGATGCGACTTCAGCCGGCGCTACAAGAGGCGGTGTTCGAGGCCGATGATCTCGTCTTCACCCTCGTCGAGGAGCAACACGTTCCCACGTTGGCAGCTGACCTACGATGCACTGTTATCGCACCCCGTGACGAGAGGGAACGTCGGGAAGCGTTGCAGGATATAGGTGTCGCCGAGGTGATGGCCGCTCCCGAGTCGAAGTCGATCGGCTCAACGCTGGGGGATCTCGATCTGCCTTCGAATTACAACGTCAGTGTCCTCGCGATCCGTCATCGCGGCCAGACGATAAACGAAGACGTCGCCAAACAGACCCTGGACTTCGGCGACATATTGTTGGTAGGAGGAAACTGGGAGAACATCGACAGATTGAGCGACGATCGTCAGAATTTCCTAGTCCTGACTTTGCCGGCGGAATACGAAGAACGATTGCCGGCGCGGCGAAGCGCGCCCCTTGCGGTGATGATTCTCGTCTGCATGATCGCGGCGATGGTTTTCGACGTCGTGCCTACGGTCAACGCGGCCATCATCGGGGCGTTGGGGATGATCGCGATCGGCTGCGTTCGTGTGGAGAACATATATCGCGTGATCAGTTGGACGGCGTTGGTGGTGGTGGCCGGGATGCTGCCGTTGGCCACGGCACTCACGAAAACCGGCGTCACCACGCTGATGGCCGACTGGTTGGTCAAAGCGCTGCGCCCGCTTGCTCCGATCTTGATGCTCGGAGTGGTGTTCCTGGTCACGTCCCTGGTCTGCCTGTTCATCGCCAACGCGGTGGCAGCGGTATTGATCGCGCCGGTGGCGATCCAAGCCGCACAAGCGTTGAGCGTCTCGCCCCAGGCCTTCGCGATGACGATGGCCATTGCGTGTTCGGCAGCATTCGTCACACCCGTATCGTCGCCCACGAACATGCTGGTCATGGAACCCGGTGGCTACCGCTTCTTCGATTACGTCAAAGTCGGTCTGCCGATGCTGTTGCTGACGATGCTGACCACCGTCGCCCTGGCCTACGTGATCTATCTGTGAGCCTCCACAGCTGACACGCCAAAGGCCTCAGCGCGCGTTGCGCGCGCATCGTCACCTTCTGGAGGTGTTGCTCGGTTCCTCAGCGCGCGTTGTGCGCGCGCATCGTCACCTTCTGGAGGTGTTGCTCGGTTCCTCAGCGCGCGTTGTGCGCGCGCATCGTCACCTTCGCCCGCAAGTGCGAACAGGCCGTCCGACGTCTGCTCCACCAATCCGTCTACGAGCAACGAATCCAGGGCGCGGTCCCGCTGAGCGGTATCCGTCAGCCACGCGACGTCCAGCTGTGCCCGATCCACGGGCGCGCTGCTGCCACGCAGCACGTCCAGGAGCCGGCCCCGGACTTGCCGGTCGGTGCCGGCGTACTTCTGTGCGCGCTTCGGCGGCGAGCCCGCATCGGGATAGCCCGCACTACGCCACGCGCACCGGCTCAACGGGCAGATGGCGCAGCTGGGTGTGCGAGCGGTGCAGACCAGCGCACCCAGTTCCATGAGAGCCGCAGAGAACCGGGGCGCGGCCCCACAGTCGGGGCCGTCCGGCAGTAGCGCGGCGACGTTCGCCTCGTCGCGCGCCGCCGACGGCGATCCGCCATCTGCCACGCCGTGCACCGCGCGAGCTACCACCCGGCGGACATTGGTGTCGACCACGGGTACGGGCCGCCGGTAGGCGAAACACGCCACAGCGCGGGCGGTGTAACTGCCGATACCCGGCAGCGACATCAGGGTCTCCACGTCGTCGGGCACCTCGTCGCCGTGGTCTTTCGCGATCGCCGTCGCGCACTCGTGCAGCCACTTCGCCCGCCTCGGGTAGCCCAGCTTCCCCCAGGCGCGCAAAACTTCACCGGTCCCCGCGGCCGCCGTCGCCGAAGGCGTCGGCCAGCGTGCCACCCAGTCGACCCAGATGGGCGCCACCCGCGCGACCGGAGTCTGCTGAAGCATGAACTCGCTGACCAGAATCTGCCAAGGGCTGACTCCAGGTGCGCGCCACGGCAGGTCGCGGCTTTCGCGCTCGAACCAGTCGAGCAGCTCGGCATGACGGATACTCAACGAGTGACCTCCGGGCATGCAGTGCAGAATGTGGCGCATGCCGAACACCAGTCCCGTGACCGCTTGGAAGGCACTCAAGGAGGGTAACGAGCGCTTCGTTCTCGGAAACCCTGCCCACCCCAGCCAGAGCTGCGAGCATCGGGCCAGCCTCGCCGTCGCACAGAAACCCACCGCCGTCGTTTTCGGGTGCGCCGACAGCCGCGTTGCCGCCGAGATCATCTTCGACCAGGGGCTCGGTGACATGTTCGTCGTGCGCACGGCCGGCCATGTCATCGATTCGGCGGTGCTGGGTTCGATCGAATACGGGATTACGGTGCTCAACGTTCCACTGATCGTCGTGCTCGGACACAATAGTTGTGGCGCGGTTGAGGCGACGCTTTCGGCGTTGGACGAAGGTGTGGTACCCGGGGGTTTTGTACGGGACGTGGTCGAGCGGGTTGCTCCGTCGATCCTGCTGGGCCGTCGTGACGGGCTCAGCCGGGTCGACGAGTTCGAGACCCGCCACGTCATCGAAACCAGCGCGCAGTTGCTGTCGCGGTCGACCGCGATCGCGGCCCGGGTGAACGCGGCCACCCTCGCGATCGTTGGGCTGACCTACGATCTGGCCGACGGTCGCGTCGCGTTGCGGGACCACCTGGGCGACATCGGCGAGTAACCGGGACCGTTTCGGCGCCCGGCACGGCCCGGCCTCGTCGGCGACCCGTATGGCGTTGCTGGACGGCAATCGCGGGGTTTGTGAGCGATACCTCTGGCGACACGCCGAGCGGGGTCGAACTCCTCGCGGTGAGCTGGGCTTACCGTGAGAACGTGCTGGATATCGAACCGCGTCGTACGCTTCCGCCCGAGATCTACCGGCGGCGCCGGGTGCTGGCGCTCAGCATTGCGGCGTTGGTCCTCGTGGTAATCGTCACCATCATCGCCGTGGTTTCCGGGGGAGATGCGCCCACCGACAATCAGCCGGTAACCGATGCGAACACTTCGCAGGGGCCGCTGGGGCAGGTGCCCCCGCCCGACGTGAAAAACCCGGTGGTCCCGCCCGCCGAGGATGTCCCCCCACCGACACCGACACCGACCGCCGCTGTCGAACCGCCGCCGGTGCTCAAACCCGGCGACGACTGCCCGGACTCGACGCTGGCCGTCAAGGGCATCACCAGCGCACCTCGCTTCACCATCGGCGATCAACCCAAGTTCACGATGGTCGTGACCAACATCGGCCCGACGGCTTGCCAGCGTGACGTGGGAGCCGCGGTGCTGGCGGCGTACGTCTACACGCTGGACAACAACCGACTGTGGTCCAACCTCGACTGCGCGCCCTCCAACGAGACCCTTGTCAAGACGATCGATCCGGGTGAGCAGGTGACCACCGAGGTGACCTGGACCGGCATGGGATCGGCGGCGCATTGCCCGCTTCCTCGCCAGCCGGTCGGTCCGGGTACCTACAACCTGGTCGTCCAGTTGGGCAACCTGCGGTCTGCGACGGTTCCGTTCGTCCTGACCGAACCGTCAGCCGACGCGCCGGCTCCCCCGCCCCCCGCCTGACGCCCGTCAAGCCAGGCGATCGGCGATCGTAGACTCGGCCAGCTGGGACAGCCCCTCACGCACGTGGCGCGCCCACATCGCGCCGATGCCGTCGACCGATTGCAGGTCGGTCGCGCTCGCGGCCAGTAGGCCCTGAAGCGATCCGAACGTGCGCACCAGTAGGTCGACGTGGGCGAACTGCAAACGCGGGATTCCGGCCATCGCGCGGTAGCCGCGGGAGCTGAGCGCCGAGTCCTGGGCTTCCATGCTGGACGGATAGCCGAACACCCGCGCCAGCGCGGTGAAATCGAGCAGTTCGGTGTCAGAAAGCCTGTCGAGCCCCTCCAGTGTGGCGTCGACCTGTGCCTTAGACGGTGGATCCGGGTTGGCGTGATAGTCGCGCACGATCAGCTCGCGGGCATTGTCGTTATTGCCGAGCAGCTCCTCCAGCTGAAGCCTGAGCTGACGGCCGTCGGTGCCCAGTTCCACCGCGTGGTAGTCGATCTCGAGTCCGATTCGGCGGACCAGCTCCAGCCGCTGCACTACCGTCATCACGTCGCGCAGGGTCACGAAGTCCTCGATCTCGGCAGTGGACAGCTGACGGCTCACCTCGTCAAGCCTGGCCTTGTAGCGCTCCAGGGTGGCGATGGCCTGGTTGGCCCGCGACAGGATTGTGGCCGAGTCCGCGACGACATGCCGCTCGCCTGCGACGTAAACGGTGACGATCCTCATCGAATGACTCACCGATATCACCGGGTAGCCCGTTTGGATCGCGGTACGTTCCGCCGAGCGGTGCCTGGTGCCGGATTCGTCGGTGGCTATCGACGGGTCGGGGACCAACTGGACGTTTGCCCGCACGATTCGTTCACCGTCGTTGGACAGCACCACGGCGCCGTCCATCTTCGACAGCTCGCGCAGGCGGGTCGGGGCGTATCGCACATCCAGGGCGAAACCGCCATCGCAGATCGCTTCGACGTTGTCGTCGTAGCCGAGGACGATCAACGCGCCGGTACGGCCCCGCAGGATTCGCTCCAAGCCGTCGCGCAATGCCGTGCCGGGCGCGAGCCGCCCCATGGTCTCACGCAGCGACTGAGGCGCCTTCCTGCCAGATGTCACGGCTGGTCATTCTTCCTCAATGTGCGGCTGGCCAGCAGAACCGGCCACCACTTTGCGTTGCGGACGGGCAGGCGCTGTGATGTCAGGAGGGTTTCCCGGCGGGGGTACCGCGATGCGCAACATCGAGCGCAGCGCTTCGGCGACGGTCGTGACCTCCACCGTTTTCAACCCCTCCGGTACCGCTTTTGTGCCGGGCGGGACGATCGCCGAGGTGAACCCCAGCCGGGCCGCTTCGGCGAGTCGGCGGTCCATACCCGTCACGCGTCGCAGGTCACCGGCCAGGCCCACCTCGCCGATGACGATCGTGGACGTGGGCAGGCACAACCCGGCGTATGCCGATGCCATCGCCAGGGTCACCGCCAGATCTGAGGACGAGTCGGTCAACCGCATGCCGCCGACGGTCGACAGGTAAACGTCGCGGCGGCCCAGATCCACACCCGCCCTGGCGTCCAGGACCGCGGCGGTCATGGCAGCGCGGGACTGGTCCACCCCGCTGACGGCACGCCTCGGCGAGGGCACCAGCTCAGTGCCGACCAATGCCTGGATTTCGCCGATGAGGGGGCGTTTTCCGTCGAGCGTCACGGTTACGGCGGTGCCAGGAACCGGCTCGGGCCGCTGGTCGAGGAACAGCCCCGACGGGTCGCCGACACATTCGATTCCGTTGTCGTGTAGCACGAAGCAACCGACTTCGTCGGCTGCCCCGAAACGGTTCTTGATACCGCGGACCATGCGTAGCGCGCTGTTGCGGTCGCCCTCGAAGTGCAGCACGACGTCGACGAGATGCTCAAGTGCCCGCGGGCCGGCGATCGCGCCGTCCTTGGTCACGTGGCCGACGAGCATCATGGCCACCCCGCGACCGGCCTTGGCGAATGCCGTCAGCGCGGTCGTCACCGCGCGGACCTGTGTCACGCCACCGGTCACGCCGCCGGAGTCGGTGGCGGACAGAGTCTGCACAGAATCGACGACCACAAGTGAGGGCCGCACCTGCTCCAGGTGGGCCAGGACGGTGTGAACATCCGATTCCGCGGCAAGGAATACCTCGTCATGGGTGCATCCGGTGCGTTCCGCTCGCATCCTGATCTGCCCAGCCGACTCCTCGCCGGACACGTACAGCGCCCGTCGTCCTGTGCTGGCCCAGCGGTGCACGACTTCCAACAGCAAGGTCGACTTTCCCACCCCCGGTTCACCGGCCAGCAGCGTCACCGAGCCGGGCACGATTCCTCCACCGAGCACCCGGTCGAGCTCACCGACTCCGGTGGACAGGTGCCGAGCGCTCAGTGGATCGATTGCGCTTATCGGCACGGCGGGCGAAGCCGGGGCAGCGAAGCGCCGCGTGCCGTCGACGGACGCCAGGACCGTCACCTCGTCGACGGTTCCCCAGGTGCCGCATTCCGGGCAGCGACCGACCCATTTGGCGGTGACATGTCCGCACTCTGAGCAGCGGTGCTGTGTACGCGATCGAGTCCCTGCTGTTGACACGGCGTAACGGTATCCGGGCCGTGTGACAGTGACACCGCACCGGGCCGGGCCCGGGCCGGGACGCGTTCGCGCTGGCCCTACTAGTGCACGTCCTGCCGCGCTGCGTTGCCGGCCGAAATCGGTACGGCCAGCGTGGTCTCCCCGGCCTTTTCGAACTTGAAGGTGAACGGGTAGGTGAGCCCGTTGCGGATCGGCTTGGTCAACGCGACGGTGGCTTCCGACAAGGTGGCGGCCTCGACCGCGGAGGGCTTTTCGGCGCCGTCTGGAACGCCGACGTCCAGGCTGCCCCCGGCGGGCAGCGCGGTGGGGCCCGACACCGCAACCGCACCGACTTCGGAGGTGATTCCGACCAGCCGGTCGTTGACGTCCGGTGAATTGTTCACCGCGACGAAAATCAGATCGACCTCGCTACCCGGTTGGAGTGCGTCGCCCTTCTCCACCGCCTGGATGTGGACGTTACGCAAGGCGAGCGGCCCCACCGAACCGGCAGTTCCGTTGACCGCGGGCTCCTGGGTGGCAACCTGGGACACCTGACCGGCGCCGCAACCAGCGAGCGCGGATGCCAAGACCAGAGCGCCGGTGGCCAGGCCGGCCATGCCGACGCGCGTGGTTGCCGCCTTGGGGGTGCCTAATCGGAACACTGGATGCCTCCTGCTCGCGACGTCCGCGGTTAGCAAATTCGCCTGTCCGCCACTTTGGTTAAACAGTAGTACGCAGCGTAGTAGTAGGCGTGCGCGCGTGCCGGAGCAATGCCCCAGGACGGCTGTCCTCAGGCCCTTGTTGCACATGGGGGGCGCCACGTCAAGCCCTCTTATTCGCCTGTTGTGCCCCTGACCTGCACCGTTGATCTACGCTTGTCCTGGGCCCGTGCTATCGTTGAAATCGTGAAAGGGGCTCGAATCTGATGATTTTCAAGGTCGGAGACACCGTCGTCTATCCACATCACGGTGCTGCGTTGATCGAGGCGATCGAAACCCGGACTATCAAGGGCGAACAAAAGGAGTACCTGGTTCTGAAGGTCGCCCAGGGGGATCTGACCGTTCGGGTGCCCGCTGACAACGCTGAGTACGTTGGCGTACGCGATGTGGTTGGGCAGGAGGGCTTGGACAAGGTCTTTCAGGTGCTGAGGGCCCCCCATACCGAGGAGCCGACCAACTGGTCGCGCCGGTACAAGGCGAACCTGGAGAAGCTGGCCTCCGGTGACGTGAACAAGGTCGCCGAGGTCGTTCGGGATTTATGGCGCCGGGACCAGGAGCGCGGCCTGTCCGCCGGCGAGAAGCGCATGTTGGCCAAGGCGCGCCAGATCCTCGTCGGGGAACTCGCGCTCGCCGAGAACACCGATGACGAGAAGGCTGAGACCATCCTCGACGAGGTGCTCGCCGCCGCGTCCTGACCTGGATGCGCACTGTCGCTGTCGTCCCGGCCGCCGGATCGGGTGACCGATTGGCGGCCAACGTACCCAAAGCGTTCGTCGCGCTGCGGGGACACACGCTGATCGAGCGGACGGTTGCGGGCCTGTGGGATTCCGGTGCCGTCGAGGAAGTGGTGGTGGCGGCGCCGGCCGGCCGGGTCGACGAGGCGAAGCTGATCCTGGGTTCGAAGGCCAACGTGGTTGTCGGGGGTGCCGATCGCACCGACTCGGTGCGGCGTGCGCTCGCTGCCGCCGGGTCCGCCGATTTCGTGCTGGTACACGACGCCGCACGGCCCCTGACACCCCCGAGCCTGATCGCACGCGTCGTCGACGCGCTGCGTGCCGGATATGACGCGGTGGTTCCCGGATTGCCGCTTGCGGACACCGTCAAAGCCGTGGACGCCGACGGCGTCGTGTTGGGCACACCCGAACGGGCCGGTCTGCGGGCCGTGCAAACGCCCCAGGGGTTCGTCGCCGAGGTCCTGCTGCGGGCCTACCGGAGCTGCGCTGATGCGTCGTTCACGGACGACGCATCGATGGTCGAAAACATCGGTGGACAGGTGCACGTGGTGCAGGGCGACCCGATGGCATTCAAGATCACCACCCCGGTCGACCTGCTACTCGCCGAGGCGGTTCTGCGTGATCAGTGACGTACCCAGGATCGGGCTGGGTACCGACGTGCATCCGATCGAGCCGGGACGGCCGTGCCACTTGCTCGGTTTGCTGTTCGATGATGCCGACGGTTGTGCGGGACATTCCGACGGCGACGTCGCGGTACATGCATTGTGTGACGCACTGTTGTCCGCTGCGGGTCTCGGCGACATCGGCGCGGTGTTCGGCGTGGACGACCCCCGATGGGCGGGGGTGACTGGGGCGGCGATGCTGTCGCATGTGCGTGGCTTGCTCGCCGCCGGTGGGTACCGGATCGGTAACGCCGCAGTCCAGGTGATCGGCAACCGGCCCAAGGTCGGCCCTCGGCGCGCGGAGGCCCAGGAGGTGCTGTCCGGTCTGCTCGGGGCGCCGGTTTCGGTATCGGCAACCACCACGGACGGCCTGGGAGTCACCGGACGGGGAGAGGGTCTGGCGGCGATCGCCACCGCTTTGGTCGTCGTCGGTGGCGGTTCAGCGTAAACCGGCCGGTAAGCTGGCACGTCGTGACCGATCTGGCTGGCTTGCGCCTGCACGACACCATGACTGGTGCGGTGCGCGATTTCGTGCCCGCGCGCCCCGGACGGGTCTCGATCTACCTCTGTGGCGCCACGGTCCAGGGGCTGCCCCATATCGGTCATGTCCGCAGCGGCGTCGCGTTCGACGTGCTGCGCCGCTGGCTGCTGGCCAAGGGCTACGACGTGGCCTTCATCCGCAATGTCACCGACATCGACGACAAGATCCTCATCAAGTCCGCTGCGGCGGGCCGGCCGTGGTGGGAATGGGCTGCCACACACGAACGGGCATTCACGGCGGCCTACGACGCGCTAGGTGTGCTACCGCCGTCGGGTGAGCCGCGGGCGACTGGGCACATCACCCAGATCGTCGAACTCATCGAGCGCCTGATCGACACCGGCCATGCCTACACCGGTGCCGGTGACGTTTACTTCGACGTGTTGAGTCTGCCCGAGTACGGCGCGCTGTCGGGTCACCGGATCGACGACGTGCACCAGGGCGAGGGAGTTGCCACCGGAAAACGAGATCAGCGCGACTTCACACTGTGGAAAGGTGCCAAGCCCGGTGAACCGTCGTGGCCGACGCCATGGGGCCGCGGTCGGCCCGGCTGGCATTCCGAGTGTGTCGCGATGGCGCACGAGTATCTCGGCTCTGAGTTCGATATCCATTGCGGTGGAATGGATCTCGTCTTCCCGCACCACGAGAACGAGATCGCGCAGGCACGCGCGGCGGGCGACCGCTTCGCCCGGTTCTGGCTGCACAACGGCTGGGTCACCATGGGCGGTGAGAAGATGAGCAAGTCGCTGGGTAACGTGCTCTCGATTCCGGCTGTGCTGCAACGGGTTCGGCCTGCCGAGCTGCGCTACTACCTGGGCAGTGCCCACTACCGGTCGATGCTGGAGTTCACCGAGACTGCCCTGCAGGACGCCGTGAAGGCCTACGCGGGTATCGAGGAGTTCCTGCACCGCGTGCGTACCCGGATTGGTGTGGTCGACGTGGGTCGGTGGACCCCGCGATTCGCCGCGGCGCTCGACGACGACTTGTCGGTGCCGATCGCGGTCGCCGAGGTGCACGGTGCGCGCGCCGAGGGGAATCGCGCCCTGGACACCGGCGACCATGCCACCGCGCTTGCCTGCGCCGCAACCATCCGGGCCATGATGGCGATCCTGGGTTGTGACCCACTCGACGAGCGCTGGGAGTGCCGGGATGAAACTTCTGTCGCTTTGGAAGCGGTCGACGTGCTGACGCGGTGGGCGCTGGACAGCCGCGCCGAGGCCCGCGCGCAACGTGACTGGGCTCGTGCCGACCAGATCCGCGACCGGCTCAAGGAGGCGGGGATCGAGGTGACCGACACCGCCGTCGGTCCGCAGTGGTCATTGCGAGAAGGACACGCCAACAGTGGCCGGTAATTCACAGCGGCGAGGGGCGGTCCGCAAGGCCGGCACGAAGAAAGGGCCGTCGGTCGGCTCTGGTGGTGTCCGAAGGCGCGCGCTCGAGGGTCGTGGCGCAACACCGCCGGCGCACCTGCGGCCCAACCACCCGGCTGCCAAACGGGTCGGCAAGGCGGCTCGGCAGCAGCAGGGCAGGCCGAAGCGGACCGATGACACCGAAATCGTGCTGGGCCGCAATCCCGTACTCGAGTGCCTGCGCGCCGGGGTGCCGGCGACCGCGCTCTATGTGGCGCTCGGTACCGATGCCGACGAGCGCCTGTCCGAGTCGGTGATGCACGCTGCCGATCGCGGTATCCCGGTGCTCGAGGTCGCACGGGTGGATCTGGACCGGATGAGCACGAACGGCTTGCACCAGGGCATCGCGCTGCAGGTGCCGCCGTACCAGTACGCACACCCAGACGACATGCTGCGCGCCGCCTCCGAGGACATCGCCCCGGCCCTGCTGGTGGCGCTCGACAACATCTCCGACCCGCGCAATCTCGGTGCGGTGGTCCGTTCGGTGGCGGCCTTCGGCGGCCACGGCGTGGTGCTGCCACAGCGCCGGTCGGCGTCCGTCACGGCGGTGGCTTGGCGCACGAGCGCCGGCGCTGCCGCACGGGTTCCCATTGCACGCGCGACCAATCTCAACCGCACGCTTAAAGAATGGGCGGCAACCGGGCTGCAGGTGGTCGGCCTCGATGCGGACGGCGACACCACGCTCGACGAATTGGATGGTTCCACCGCGATGGTCGTGGTGGTCGGTTCCGAAGGCAAGGGTCTGTCGAGGCTGGTTCGCGAGACCTGCGACCTCGTCGTGTCGATCCCGATGTCCGCAGCTGCCGAATCGCTGAACGCGTCGGTGGCCGCGGGCGTGGTGCTGGCCGAGATAGCCCGCCAGCGTCGCCGTTGATCGCCTGCGGGACAAAGGACGCCACGCCGCTGGCATTTTCAACCTCGCCGGGCACTCCTGGCCGGATCACGTCCCGAATGTTTCGATGCCGGCCCACACGCCGGCACCGCGAGCGCCATGGACGATGGGACCGTCAGAAGTCCCCAGGAAGCTGAATTCCGCGGCGTTGGTCGGCAGGCGGTGGCCGCCCAGGATCCGCCGCCACAGCAGGTTGGCCAGCGAACCCACGTCGGTGAGGTTGGGGACCAGGAACGGCAGGTGCACCGAGCGGGCGATGCCCGACGCAGTATTGTCGCGGCGCTTGAGGTTGTGCACTCCGAGCAGCACAGCCCCCGCCAGGGCTGCCCACACCGGTTCCAGCTCCAGCTGTGAGGCCGCCACGAAGCCGGTCAGCGTAAGTGCTACGACGACGAGCGCGAACATCGGCAGCT
>CAZEHT010000023.1:0-14709 GCA_964511995.1 uncultured Mycobacterium sp. | reverse complement strand
GCCACGAAGCCGGTCAGCGTAAGTGCTACGACGACGAGCGCGAACATCGGCAGCTGCGCCATCCTCGCGCCGAACGTACCGAAGAGCCCCGCGTCGTCGCAGAGTCGCCAGCGCGAGTACCGCGGCCCGGGATAGCACGACGGGCAGCAACCGATGTACCTCCGACAGCGCGTCATGCATGGTTATCGCGTCGGTGGCGACCAGCACTGCCCCCGCCGGTATTACGGCGACGGCCTCCGGCCACTTTCAGGCCGCATGATTTGCGAAGACCAGGACGACCGTCAGCAGGGCAACCGACAGGATCAATGTGAGGGTCAAGCCCAGGGGTCCTCGCGTCGCCACGCCGTCGGTAACAGCAGTGCGACGCCGTCGCGTTCGGCCAGGTCGCGCAATACCCGGACGGACACGTCGAGGTCGTCAGCGGCGTAGGGAATCGCACGCAGCGGCTTGGACAGCGGCCGGAAGAAATCGTCCCAATGGATGGCGACGGCAGTGCGAGCTCCCACGGCGCCCACCGTCGCAGCCCAGTACTCGGCGATGTAGTCGGGTGGCCGCAAGCCCAGCTGGCCGAACCCGAGATACACGACGTCGGCGCGCTGGCCGTCGAGGGCCGCGGGCACGTAGCCGGCACTGCCCTGGATCAGACATCGCCGCCCGCTCGGAGCGTGGTGGATCAGCGTCGACCATGCTTGCCCGCATTTGTACGCCGTTGCTCTCGCCGGGGGCCGCAGGGGTTCGCCGATGACTCCCGGAACCCGGTCCGGCGGGCAGTGACGCGACTCGATCAGGGTGATCTCCCAGGGCCCCAATGTCATCGGCCGGCCCGGGGAGGCAACCACGATCTGGCTCGCGGGCAGGCCATGCCCGCGTCCGACATTGGCGGCCGATTCCCCGCCGACCAGCAGCGCACCGGTCAGTTCGGCGACCAGCGCCGAATCGAGCGCGTGGTCGTAGTGGGTGTGCACCGGCAACACCGCGGTCAGCTTGCGGACACCGGCGCGGGCCAGGCAACCGGATACGCGGGCCGGTGACGGGGCGATCTTGCCCGCGACGACACGGGCAAGCCGCGGCCTGGAGAAGAAGCCGTCGGTCATCACCGCGGAGTGACCGTCGTCGAGCAGCACCGTGGCGACTCCCAGCCATGTTGCCGACAGCGGTGTGTCCGGTCCGGCCGCGGGAACGCAGAACATGTCGGCATAGGGCGTCAGATCGGGTCGCCCTGCCTTGAACCGCATCAGGCGAACGCCTCCACCAGCACGCCGTCGGCGGTGAGGCGATCCCGGACCGCACCGGCGATGGCGACGGCTCCTGGTGAATCTCCGTGTACGCAAATTGATTCCACGCGCAGTCTCACTTCGCGCCCGTCTGCGGTGGCGACCGTGCCGCTGCTCACCATGCGCGCCACCCGCTCCGCGATCGCCGTGGGGTCGTCGAAGACCGCTCCGGGTTCGCGACGGGGCACCAGGGTGCCATCGGGCCGGTAGGCCCGATCGGCGAAGGCTTCGGCGACGGTCCGCAGGCCCAGCGCCGACGCATGCCGGAAGAACACCGAATCGGCGAGGCCGAGCACCGGCAGGCGGGGATCCACCGCGTGCACCGCCTGGGCCACCGCCGATGCCTGCGTCTCGTCG
Source organism: uncultured Mycobacterium sp. (assembly GCA_964511995.1). Classification (GTDB taxonomy): domain Bacteria; phylum Actinomycetota; class Actinomycetes; order Mycobacteriales; family Mycobacteriaceae; genus Mycobacterium. The sequence goes on along the minus strand of CAZEHT010000023.1, from coordinate 13,078 downwards.
CTGACGATCGTGTTGTACAAGGCGCCATGGGGTTTGACGTAACTAACCGTGGTGCCCGTCGAATGGGCCAGGGCCTGCAAGGCGCCGATCTGGTAGATGACGTCGGCGATGAGATCCTGCGGCGAGACGTCGATGTAGCGTCGCCCGAAGCCTGCGAGGTCGCGGTAACTGACCTGCGCACCGATGCGAATGCCGTTGGCAGCGGCCTGGGCGCAGACGGTGCGCAGACCCGCAGGGTCGCCGGCGTGAAAGCCGCACGCCAGGTTTGCGCTGGTGACGATGCCCACCATCGCCTCGTCATCGCCGAGTCGCCACACACCGAATCCCTCGCCGAGGTCGGCGTTGAGGTCGACGGTCGTCGGGATACCCATGATGGACCAAGCCTAAGACGAGGCGGGCGGCGATGTGGCTTGCCGGTCGTTCGGGAATGGCATCGGCGAAAGCTATCCAAGTGGCGCGGTATTATTGAAAACGGTTATCGTTATCTCATGTGGTTGCGGCTGGCGGCGAGTCGGCGGCCCGTGGCGGTCGCCGCCGGTTTCATGTTCTCCGCGCTCAGCTTGGCCGCGTGTTCGCCCGAGTCGGACACCGGCGTGACCGGAACTTGTCCGGCGACGCCGGTGCGCGTCGTCGTCAGCGTCGACCAATGGGGCGACATCGTCTCCGAACTGGGCGGAGAGTGCGCCCGGGTCAACACCGTCTTAGCCGGCACGTCTGCCGACCCGCACGACTACGAGCCGACGCCCGGTGACGCGGCGGCGTTCCAGAACGCACAACTCGTGGTGATCAACGGCGCCGGATACGACGAGTGGGCCGCCAAGCTCGCGTCGGCTTCGTCACCGAACGTCGCGATCGTCACCGCGGCCACCGACCGACTCGGCGCAAATCCGCATGTCTGGTACGACCCGGCAACGGTTACCGGCCTCGCCGACCGGGTGACCGCCGAGCTGACCGGATTGGCCCCGGAAGCGGCCGGCTACTTCGCCGAACGGCGTTTCGCATTCGCAGCGGCCATGCAGCCCTACGACGCAGCCATCAGCACCGTCAGAGCCGCCGCGGCGGGAAAAACCTACGCTGCGACGGAGGACGTGTTCGACGATATGGCCGCCGCGGTCGGCCTGCAGAACCGCACACCGCAGGGTTACGCCATCGCGGCACGCAACGGAGCCGAGCCGTCGCCCGCTGACCTGAACTCCTTCCTCGACGTGCTGAAGGACAAGGCGGTCGACGTCCTCGTCTACAACAGCCAGACCGAAGGGGCGGTGCCCCGGCAGCTTCGGAGAGCCGCCGAAGCGGCAGGTGTGCCGGTGGTCGACGTGACCGAGACGGTGCCACCGGGGTCGACATCGTTCGAGGCTTGGCAAACCGAGCAACTCGCCGCGCTCGGCCGCGCGCTAGGTGCCGATGTCTGAGACCGGACCGGCGCTGGTGTTCAGCGACGTCAGCGTGGTTCGGGGAGGCCGGCTGATCTGGTCGGAAGGCACTTTCGAGGTGCCCGGCGGCGGCATCACCGCGGTGATCGGATCGAACGGATCCGGCAAGACCACATTGCTACAGGTGGTGCTGGGTCTGCTTCCGGTGGCTTCCGGTCACGTCGAGGTCCTCGGCCAGCCGCCCGGGAAGGCGACCGCAGCGATCGGATACGTGCCGCAGAACTTCGCCGCGGCGGCGGGTAGCGCGATCCGCGCCTGTGACGCGGTGCTGCTCGGCTTGACCGGGAACCGCTGGGGACTCGGCCGGCCCACACCGCAGGAGCGTCATCGCGTCGACGACATCCTGGCCGCCCTCGACGCCGGCGAGTTCGCCCGGCGACGGCTTTCCCAGCTCTCCGGCGGGCAGCGGCAGCGTGTCGCGATGGCCGAGGCCCTGGTGGGTAGCCCCCACCTGCTGATCCTCGACGAGCCGCTGACCGCGCTGGATTTGCGCAGCCAGCGTGAGATCGTGACCCTGCTCGCCCGCATCCGAGACGAACTCGGCGTCACCGTCTTGGTCGTCGCGCACGACCTCAACCCACTTCTCGGAGTTCTCGACAGCGCCATCTACCTGCTGGATGGACACGCCCACTTCGACTCCATGAACGAAGTGGTCAACGAGGATCTGCTGAGTCATCTCTACGGCACCGCCATCCAGGTGGTCCACACCCCGCAGGGTGATCTGTACATGCGGAGCATCTGATGCGCACGGAACTGGCAGCGCTTGGCTACCAGCCCAATTGGTGGGAGATCCTGGCGTCGTCGTTCATGCGCAACGCCCTTGTCGGTGGCACCTTGGTCGCTTTGGCGGCCGGTCTGATCGGGTTCTTCATCGTCGTGCGCAACAGTGCGTTCGCCGCGCACGCGCTGGCGCACATCGGGTTTCCCGGGGCCACGGGTGCGGTATTGCTGGGCCTGCCCGTCGGACTGGGGCTCGCGGTGTTTTGCATCGGTGGCGCGCTGGTAATCGGAGCGCTGGGCAAACGCGCCGACGAACGCGAGGTGGCGACCGGCACCGTGCTGGCCGCGGCAACGGGTCTGGGGTTGTTCTTCAGCTCGCAGGCGACTCGCAGCAGCAGCACGGTGACCAACATCCTGTTTGGCAACCTGCTCGCCGTCACACACCAGCAGTTGGCGACGTTCGCCGTCGCGGTGGTGTTGCTGGCCGCCGTCGTCGCGTGCGTGTACCGGCCGCTGCTGTTCGCCTCGGTCAATCCCGCGGTCGCCGAAGCCAAGGGGGTTCCGGTGCGGGCACTGTCGGTGGTCTTCATGGCACTGTTGGGGCTGGTGGTCACGATGGCCGTGCAGGCGGTCGGCACGCTGCTGCTCTTCGCCCTCGTCGTGACCCCGGCCGCGACGGCGATCATGCTGACGGCCCGGCCACTGTTGGCGATGGCGGTGTCCACGGCGCTGTCGGTCGGGGCGGTGTGGGCGGGCCTGGCGATATCGGCGATGTTCGACATGCCGCCGAGCTTCGTGATCGTCACGGCCGTGAGCATGTTGTGGTTCGTGGTGTGGTTGGGCGCGCAGCGCACCGGAGCCGACCGCACCCGCTTTCAACCGGCCCACGGTGCTGCGATCGACGGCACGGGCCGCCCGATCCGCTAATCTCGGGATGATGCCCAGAAGTCCGTCGCCGCGGCGGCGGGCCACCCTGGCTTCATTGGCCGCCGAGCTGAGGGTTTCGCGGACCACCATCTCCAATGCCTACAATCGGCCCGATCAACTGTCGGCGGACCTGCGTCAACGGATTTTCGCGACTGCCAAGCGATTGGGATACGCGGGCCCGGATCCGCTGGCGCGGTCGCTGCGCACCCGCAAGGCCGGTGCGGTGGGTTTGGTCATCACCGAGCCGCTGACCTACGCGTTCAGTGATCCGGCCGCTCTAAATTTCGTCGCCGGACTCGCCGAGAGCTGCGAGGATGCGGGCCAGGGGCTGCTGTTGGTCGCCGTGGGTCCGGGGCGCAGCATCGACGAGGGCTCCAATGCGGTCCTGTCTGCCGGCGTCGACGGGTTTGTCGTCTACGCCGCGGCCGACGACAATCCGTATCTCCGGTCGGTGTTGCAACGTCACCTGCCGGTGGTTCTGATCGACCAGCCTGCCGAGGTGGCGGGGGCCTCTCGCGTCGGCATCGACGACCGCGCCGCAATGCACGAGCTGGCCGATTACGTCATCGGACTCGGTCACCGCGACATCGGCCTGCTGACGATGCGTCTGGGGGACGAGAGGGCCGGTGCGGCTACCGCCCGAATTGCCGACGCGGCGCGAATCCAGAGCAGCGGCTTCCTGGTCCAGGGCGAACGCATCGGCGGGGTCCGCGACGCCCTGGCGGCCGCGGGACTGTCCGGGGAAGCGCTGACGATCGTGGAGAGCGCCGATCACGGCCCGTCTTCCGGCGGTATCGCCGCAGAAGTGGCGTTGGCCGCCAATCCGAGGATAACCGCGCTGATGTGCACCGCCGATGTGCTGGCGCTCTCCGCGATGGACTACCTGCGGGCCCGCGGAATATATGTTCCGGGCCGGATGACCGTCACGGGGTTCGACGGCATCGCCGACGCACTCAAGCGGGGACTGACCACGGTCGCCCAACCGAGCATGGAGAAGGGCCGGCGCGCCGGGGCGTTGCTGCACAATCCGCCGAGATCGGGTTTGCCCGCGGTGGAGATTTTGCCGACGGACCTGATCCGCGGCCGGACGTCCGGGCCGCCCGCGTAGGCGTCAGCGGGCGTTCGGCGGAGCAGTGGCGGCGCGCGCTCGCAACAGAAGCGCCAACGCTTCGGCGACGTCCGCCGGCGACGACACCCGGTACTGCGCCAGCGTGTCGCCGGGGCCGACTTTGACACCGACGTCCGAACCGGCGCGAATCCGGCGAAACGCCTTCTCGTCGGTGACGTCGTCGCCGAAGTACACTACCGCGTCGGCGCCGGCCCTGGCACGCATGATGTCGATGGCCTTGCCCTTGTCGGTGGTGATCACCGCGAACTCCAGCACCGCCTTGCCCGCGGTCATCTCCGCAGGCCATGCCGCCGACGCCGCGCGTGCGGCCTCAAGTGCGGCTCTGGCATCCTCGGGGCCGGCGTTGCGGACGTGAAGTGCGACGCTGGCCGGCTTCGCCTCGACCGTGACACCGCGATGGGCAGCCGCGATGCGAAGAAGTGACTGCTTGATGTTGTCCAGCAAGGCGGTGTCGATCTTGCCGTCGAAGCCGGTCTGGAATTCCGCGCCGTGGCTGCCGATCAGGTGCAGGGTATCCGGGATGCCGGGCAAGGTGGCGAGGCCGCTGCGCGACCGGCCCGAGATCAGGACGACCGTCGTGGCGGGCAGGTCAGCCAGCGATCGCAGCGCCGCCGACGCCTCCGGAAGCAGCCGGGCATCGGCGGGATGGTTGACGATCTCAGCGAGGGTGCCGTCGAAATCGGATCCGACGAGCAGCCGCGGAGCATGCGCCGCGTCGGCCAGGGCGCCTCGCAGCGGGTCGGGTAGGCCGCACACCCCTCAGATTTTAGGCGGGTCGCCGTTGCCGATGAGCAGCCTGACCGCCAGCTCCAGTCGCCTGCTCACGTCGGTCGCCGACGCTCGGCGGGTGAGCCAGGCGAGCAGATTCGACAACCACACGTCGGAGATCACCCGGGCGATGTGGTACTGGTCATCGGTCGGCTCGCCCTCGGCCATCGCCCGGGCGAACATCGAATCGATGATCTTCTCGACGTGATCGACCTCCCCGGCCGCCGAAGCGTCGGCGAACACGTAGGCCCGGGTCATCGCCTCGGTCAGCAGGGGATTTCGCTGCATCGCGCGGTTGAGTTTGCTCACCATGAAGTTCAGGCGCTGATACGAACTGCCGCCCGCCACGGGAGTGCGATCGGTCTTGGCGTCGATGCGTTCGAACTCGCGTCCGAGGGCCGACACCAGCAGGTGCACCTTCGACGGGAAGTAGCGGTAGAGCGTGCCGACCGCCACATCGGCGCGGTCGGCCACGGCACGCATCTGCACGGCCTCGTATCCGCCTTTGGACGCGATCGCCAGCGTGGCATCGAGGATGCGCTTGCGGCGCTCCCGTTGGGCTTCGGAGCCGAGTTCGGATTCGGTCAGGACGGCGACAGCCATCACCTCCCGTGGACCGGGGTACCGGCTCGACCCGGAATCGGCGGAGAGTTCATCCGCTGGATTCGACATGCGTCCGAGAGCTCCTTCGTATGGCGTCCCTGTTCAAAACGTTACTCAGGGTTAACCGGTCGGTCACCGCCATGATCCACCGCGACGACGCACTTCCCGGGCACGCCGCGGTGTGTCCGGGCACGTCCTGCCTCCCCTGGCGTTCGACTTCACTGTCGATTGCTGGCAATATTAGAACACGTTCTAGTGGGCCGCGTGGGCCTACGTTTCCCTTAATCTGAGGAGTCGGTTGTGTCAGGCCTAGCGGGAGCCGTTACCTCCGAGGAATTTGCCGCTCGTGAGCTGGTTCGCAGCTGGGCGTCCGGCTCGGGTGCGATCGCCGCCGTTCGCGATAGCGAGCACGGCGCGCCGGACGCGTGGCGAGGGATCTATGCCGGTTTGGCCGAACTGGGCTTGTTCGGGGTGGCGGTGGCTGAAGAGGCCGGCGGTGCCGGTGCGTCGGTCACCGACCTGTGTGCGATGCTCGACGAAGCAGCGGCGGCGCTTGTTCCCGGTCCGGTTGCCACGACTGCGCTGGCGACGCTGCTGCTGAGCGACGACGCTCCCGACGTATTGGAGGCGTTGCTGTCGGGCGAGCGCACGGCCGGCTTCGCGTCGGTCGCGGAGGTGGCTGTCGCCGACGGCCGGGTGTCCGGCGTGGCCGCCCACGTGGTGGGTGCGGCGGTCGGCGGGGTTGTGGTGTTGCCGTCCCCCGACGGCTGGCTGCTGGTGGACACCGACCGGGACGGCGTGACGCTGCATCCGCTGGAGGCCACCGACTTCTCCCGGCCGTTGGCCCGCGTGGTCCTCGACGGCGCACCGTGCGTCGTGTTGTCGATCCCCGGTCAGCGGGTCGAGGACCTGGCGGTCGCCGTGATGGCGGCCGAGGCAGCCGGCGTCGCCAGGTGGGCGCTGCAGACGGCAACCGACTACGCCAAGGTGCGTGAGCAGTTCGGCAAGCCCATCGGCAGCTTCCAGGCAATCAAACACATGTGCGCCGAAATGCTGCTGCGCTCGGAGCAGATCGCCGTGGCTGCGGCTGACGTCGCATCGGCCGCCGCTACCGCTGATGACACCGGGTTGTCGATCGCCGCGGCGATCGCGGCGGCGGCCGCCATCGACGCCGCGGTGGCCAACACCAAGGATTGCATTCAGGTGCTCGGTGGGATCGGCATCACCTGGGAGCACGACGCCCATCTGTATCTGCGCCGCGCATACGGGATTTCGCAGATTCTCGGCGGCCGGTCGCGCTGGCTGCGCCGCGTGGTGGCACTGACCCGGGCGGGTGTGCGCCGAAAGCTCGACGTCGACCTCAGTTCGGTGGAGCAACTCAGACCCGGCATCGCCGCCGCGGTTGCCGAGGTAGCCGCGCTGCCCGCCGGTGAGCGTCAACCCGCCCTGGCCGAATCCGGGCTGCTCGCGCCGCATTGGCCGCGACCGTACGGACGCGGGGCCGGACCCGCCGAACAGCTGCTCATCGATCAGGAGATGGCTGCCGCCGGGGTGGAGCGTCCGGATCTGGTCATCGGCTGGTGGGCGGCACCGACCATCCTTGAACACGGCACTCCCGACCAGGTGGAGCGGTTCGTGCCGGCCACGCTGCGCGGCGACGTCATCTGGTGCCAGCTGTTCAGCGAACCGGGCGCGGGCTCCGACCTGGCCGCGCTGCGCATGAAAGCCGTTCGCGCCGAAGGCGGCTGGAAGCTGACCGGGCAGAAGGTGTGGACGTCGGCGGCGCAGAAGGCGCATTGGGGTGTGTGCCTGTCCAGGACGAATCCGGATGCCCCGAAGCACAAAGGCATCACGTACTTCTTGGTCGACATGAGGTCGCCGGGCATTTTGGTGCGGCCGTTGCGCGAGATCACCGGTGACGAGCTGTTCAACGAGGTTTTCTTCGACGACGTGTTCGTGCCCGACGAGATGGTGGTCGGCACCGTCGACGACGGCTGGCAGCTGGCCCGCACCACGCTGGCCAACGAGCGCGTCGCGATGGCACAGGGCACGGCGCTGGGCAATCCGATGGAGGAATTGCTGCGCACCGCCGGAGATCTCGACCCCGCCAGCCAGGATCGGCTCGGTGCGCTCATCGTGTCCGCCCAGGTGGGGTCGCTGCTGGACCAAAGGATTGCTCAGCTGGCTGTCAGCGGCGCCGACCCCGGTCCACAGGCCAGTGCCCGCAAGCTGATAGGCGTGCGTTACCGGCAGGCTCTCGCGGAGTTCCGTATGGAACTCGCCGACGGCGCCGGTTTTGTGGTCGACGACAGGGTGTTCGACTTCCTCAACACGCGTTGCCTGACGATCGCCGGCGGGTCGGAACAGATCCTGCTGACGCTCGCAGGGGAGCGTTTGCTCGGTTTGCCGCGCTGATGCTCGGTGTCGACCTCGCTCAACTGAACGTGGTTTGAGCGCAGGCGCTCGGCGTCGTAAGGTTCACGCCGCCGTAGACCACCTGGATGTTGGAGCAGGCGATGAAGTTGGCGCCGGTGGCCGGTAGGCCGGTCTTCCAGTCCTTGGGCCATGAGATGCCGTCGACCTGGAACCGCTCGATCGGCCCTCCGCCGAACGTCGTGATGGAGATCTGGACGCTGTTAAGCGCCTTATACATCTTCGACAGCACGTTGTTGTGATTGGCGCCCCTGGTCTCTGGAGGCATTCCGGAGGGTGCGCTGTACTGGGCTTCCTGCCACACGTCGCGATCCGAGCTGCGCAGCGTGATGGTCTGCCGGGCCCAGGTGTCACCCGGGAATCCGGCCGGGCCGCCGGGAGTCAGCAGGTTGGCGCGGGTGTTGAAATAGCACTGGGCCTCGGCGAGCACGCAGTTGGCGGTGACGTTCATCTGCACCTGTGTGCCCGCGTCGACGGCGATGCTGGTGTCGGCGCTGTTGACGGCCGCCGATGCCGTGGCAGGTTGCACTAGTGCCGCCGCCGTGAGCAATAGGCCAGCGGTTGCCGGGATCAGACGCTTCATCGTCCGAAAATATCGGTATTTCTATTCGTCGTAGGTCACTTCGACTGAATTCGACCTCGGACGGGCCTGGCAGGCCAGGATCAGGCCCTCCTGGAGGTCGGATTCCTCGAGCACATCGTTGATCTCCATGTCGACCTCACCGGATTTCATCAGTACCGCGCAGGCACCGCAGTGGCCCTCCCGGCAGGAGAACGGCGCGTCGAGGCCCTTGTCCAGAAGGACATCGAGCAGTTTGGCGCTACGCGGCCAGCTCACCTCGTGGGTTTGTCCGTCGAGCGCGACCACCGCTGTGGCGGGCGGTTCGTCGCTGTCGTCCGTGACGACCACCGCGGCGAAGGGGTCGGTCTCCAGTGACCGGAATACCTCGACATGCACTTGCTTGGCGGGGAAGTTCAGCGACTCCAACGCCTCTTGGGCGGCGGCCATGAACGGTCCTGGACCGCAGATGAACACCTCGCGGTCGGTGTGCGGCGCCGCCAGCCGGGCCAGCGCTGCGGCCGTCGGGCGGCCCTGGACAGACTCCAGCCAGTGCACCGCCGAGAACCGGTCCGGGTACTTCTCAGCCAGCTCGCGCAGGGCCGTGGCGAAGATCACGGAAGTTTCGTCACGGTTGCCGTAGATGAGCGTCACCTGCCCGCCGCCCTGCGACAGCGCCGCCTTGCAGATCGCCATCATCGGGGTGATTCCGCTACCCGCGGCGATCAGAAGGAAATCCCCGTCGAGACTCTTGGGCACGAACGTGCCCGACGGTGCCAGGACGTGCATCTTCATGCCTGGATGGGCGTGGTCGCACAGCCAGTTGGAGGCGTAGCCGTCGGAGGTTCGCTTGACGGTTACGGTCAGCGCGTCGTCGTCGAACGGCGAACTGCACAGCGAGTAGCAGCGTGCCACCGACCCGGTGCGATCACTGGGAATGCGCAGCGTCAGGAACTGTCCCGGGGCGTAGCGCAGCCGCTCCGCCGGGATGTCCGAGCCTTCCGGGACCGTGAAAACCAGCGACCGCGAATCGTCGGTTTCGGCGATGACGTCGGCCACCTGCAGTTCCAGCACGTGGCTGCCGAGTGGTTCGTCGATCACTACGTCGGTCACAACATCGTCCCTTCCCCGCATCCGTAAACTAGAACAGGTTACAGAAATGCGATACCGCAGGTCCAGCGGGTGCAGGTACCCGCTACTCGACACAAATCGTAACGTGTTCTAGTCTTTGTGCAGGTTTCTTGTCAGTCCCGCCGCCCCCTGGAGGCAATGCAGTGACGTCCATTCAACAGCGTGATGCGCAGTCCGTCCTAGCCAGCATCGATGAATTGCTGCCGACATTGCGCGAGCGCGCCCAGGCCACCGAAGACCTGCGCAGGTTGCCCGACGAGAGCGTCAAGGCGCTCGACGAGGTCGGGTTCTTCAAGCTGCTGCAGCCCGAGCAGTGGGGTGGCCTGCAGTGCGATCCCACGCTCTTCTACGAGGCCGTTCGCAGACTGGCCAGTGCGTGCGGTTCCACCGGGTGGGTCGCTTCCATCCTGGGCGTGCACAACTGGCATCTGGCCCAGTTCGATCAGCAGGCCCAGGACGAGGTCTGGGGCGAGGACCCGACCGTGCGAGTGTCGTCATCCTACGCGCCGATGGGCGCCGGAACCGTCGTCGACGGCGGTTACCTGGTCAGCGGTGCCTGGAACTGGTCCTCGGGCTGCGATCACGCCAGCTGGGCGTTCTTGGGCGGTCCGGTGATCAAGGACGGCAAGCCGGTGGACTTCGGCAGCTTCCTGATCCCGCGGACCGAGTACCGGATCGACGACGTCTGGCACGTCGTCGGTCTGCGCGGCACCGGCAGCAACACCGTCATCGTGGACAACGTGTTCGTGCCGCGGCACCGCTTCCTGTCCTACAAGCAGATGAACGACCACACCGCGGGGGGGCTGCAGAACAACACCGCGCCGGTCTACCGGATGCCCTGGGGCACCGTCCACCCGAGCACCATCTCGGCGCCGATCGTCGGCATGGCCTACGGTGCCTACTCCGCGCATGTCGAGCACCAGGGCAAGCGGGTGCGTGCGGCATTTGCGGGGGAGAGGGCCAAAGACGATCCGTTCGCAAAGGTGCGTATCGCCGAGGCCGCCAGCGACATCGACGCCGCCTGGCGTCAGCTGATCGGCAACATCGGTGACGAATACGCTCTGCTGAGCGCGGGCAAGGAAATCCCATTCGACCTGCGGGCGCGGGCCCGCCGTGATCAGGTGCGCGCCACGGGCCGCGCCATCGCGTCGATCGACCGGCTTTTCGAAGCCTCGGGCGCCACCGCGCTGTCCAACGACGCGCCCGTGCAGCGCTTCTGGCGTGATGCCCATGCAGGCCGGGTGCATGCCGCCAACGATCCGGAACGCGCGTACCTGATCTTCGGAAACCACGAGTTCGGCCTGCCGCCCCAGGACACGATGGTCTGATGGCCTCCACTGCCTCGGTGGCCGCGCCCACCTTCGAGTCCACCTCGCGCTATGCGCAGGTCGCCGAGAACATGCGGCTGCACTATCACGACGCGGGAGATCCTGACGCGCCGCCGGTGGTGCTGCTGCACGGGGGCGGACCCGGGGCGTCGAGTTGGTCGAACTTCAGCAGAAACATCGCCGTTCTCGCCGAGAGGTTCCGTGTCCTGGCGGTTGACCAGCCCGGTTATGGCCATTCGGACAAGCACACCGAGCACGAGCAGTACAACCGCTACAGCGCGACCGCTTTGCGCAACCTGTTCGACCACCTCGGCATCGGCCGTGCCGCGCTGGTGGGCAATTCGCTGGGCGGCGGTACGGCGGTTCGTTTCGCACTGGACAATCCCGACCGGGCGGGCCGATTGGTGTTGATGGGCCCGGGTGGCCTGAGCGTGAACCTGTTCGCGCCGGATCCGACCGAGGGCGTCAAGCTGCTGGGCCGTTTCACCGCTGAGCCGACGCGCGAGAACATGGAGAAGTTTCTGCGCATCATGGTCTTCGACCAGAAGCTGGTGACACCCGAGCTGATCGACGAGCGCTTCGCCATTGCCAGTCAGCCCGAGTCGCTGGCCGCCGCGCGCGCGATGGGTAAGTCGTTCGCGGGCCCCGATTTCGAGCTCGGGATGATGTGGCGCGAGGTGTACAAGCTGCGCCAGCGGGTGCTGTTGATCTGGGGGCGCGAAGACCGCGTCAATCCAATCGATGGCGCCCTGGTGGCGCTCAAGCAGATTCCGCGCGTACAACTCCACGTGTTCGGCCAGTGCGGGCACTGGGCGCAGCTGGAGAAATTCGACGAATTCAACAAGCTGACCATCGATTTCCTGGGAGGTGGGTCATGAGCATCCGTTCGCTGGGCTACCTGCGCATCGAGGCCACCGACATGGCGGCGTGGCGCGAGTACGGCCTGAAGGTGCTCGGCATGGTCGAGGGCAAGGGCTCTCAGCCGGATGCCCTCTACCTGCGCATGGACGAGTTCCCCGCCCGGCTTGTCATCGTTCCCGGTGAACAGGACAGGCTGCGGGAGTCCGGGTGGGAGACCGCCAACGCCGGTGCGCTGCAGGACATCCGCAACCGCCTCGACATCGAGGGCACCCCATACAAGGAGGCGACCGCCGCCCAACTCGCCGACCGGCGCGTCGACGAGATGATCATCTTCTCCGACCCATCGGGCAACACGCTGGAAGTGTTCCACGGGGTTGCGCTGGAACACCGGCGCGTCGTGAGCCCGTACGGCCACACGTTCGTCACCGGCGAGCAGGGCCTGGGGCACGTCGTTCTGACCACCCACGACGACGCGGAGGCGTTGCACTTCTACCGCGACGTGCTGGGTTTCCGGCTGCGCGACTCGATGCGGTTGCCCCCGCAGCTGGTCGGCCGTCCAGCTGACGGCCCGCCGGCCTGGCTGCGGTTCTTCGGGCTCAATCCCCGCCACCACAGTCTGGCTTTTCTGCCGCTGCCCACGCCGAGCGGCATCGTGCACCTGATGATCGAAGTGGACAACAGCGACGACGTCGGGCTGTGCCTGGACCGTGCGCTGCGCCGCAAGGTGCCGATGTCGGCGACGCTGGGCCGCCACGTCAACGACAAGATGCTGTCCTTCTACATGAAGACACCGGGTGGCTTCGACGTCGAATTCGGTTGCGAGGGGCTCGAAGTCGACGACGACGACTGGGTGGCCAGGGAGAGCACCGCGGTCAGCCTTTGGGGTCACGACTTCACGGTGGGGCAGCGGAACCGGTGAGCACCGCGGGAATTGACCCACGCACGTTCCGTCATGTGCTGGGTCAGTTCTGCACTGGCATCACGATCATCACCACCGTCGAGGGCGGGGTGCCGGTCGGGTTCGCCTGCCAGTCGTTCGCCGCGCTGTCGCTGGAACCGCCGCTGGTGCTCTTCTGCCCGACCAAGGTGTCACGATCCTGGAAGGCCATCGAGTCGAGCGGCTACTTCTGCGTCAACGTGTTGACCGAACAGCAGAAGGATGTTTCGGCCCGGTTCGGCTCGAAGG
>CAZEHT010000022.1:25339-40685 GCA_964511995.1 uncultured Mycobacterium sp. | reverse complement strand
TGGTCAGTTCCGGAGTGGGACTGCCCTCGGGCCCCTACAACGGTGACTACGCGGCCAACAAGGCAAATCAGATCATGCTGGGCGAAACGCTCTGGTACGAACTGCGTGTCAGCGGCGTCGACGTGCTCGTCGTCATCGGCGGTCTGATGAACACCCAGGGTGATGAGTTCGACTGGTTCCGCGCTGGCTGGTTGCCGAACCGGACCGCGTAGCCGCCGAGGTGTTCTCGGTCGTCGGCCGAAAGCACATGGTGATACCGGGATGGTCAACCGGGCGTTCGTGCCGGCTCAGACCCGGCTGCCGTCGCGGCGGCGCACGGTGACGATAATCGGCCGGTTGCTGGAGAAGGGCCTCGAAAAGGGCCTCGAAAAGGCCTGCAGAAATGACGAACCGCCCCGCTCCGGCGGGGAGCACGGGCGGTTCGTCCGCAGTGGTTACTTGCAGCCGCCGGCGTTGGGGCGGTTGCCGTGGTTGGCTTTGCTGTGCTTGCGGTCGCGCTTCTTCCGGCCTCGCTTGGCCATGGAGTACCTCCGGGATGGTTTGTTGATCGTCTCGATTGTCGCATGGCCGCGCCGGTGCTTCGTCCACGCGCTGACACTGCGCATATGGTTCGATAGAGCCAGCGGGGTTGCTGGTAGGGAACTGGAGTGGGGTGAGAATGGCCGAGGATGTTCGTGCTGAGATCGTGGCCAGCGTGCTTGAAGTCATCGTCCACGAAGGCGACCAGGTCAGCGAGAACGACATCTTGGTGCTCCTCGAGTCGATGAAGATGGAGATCCCGGTGCTGGCGGAGAAGGCCGGCACGGTGACGGGCGTGCATGTGGCGGTGGGCGACGTCATCCAGGCGGGCGATCTCATAGCCGTAATCAGCTAGGCGCCGATGTCGACGCTCGGTGACCTTCTGGCCGAGCACACCGTGCTGCCGGGCAATGCGGTCGACCACCTGCATGCCGTCGTCGGGGAATGGCAGCTGCTTGCCGACCTGTCGTTCGCCGACTACCTGATGTGGGTGCGCCGTGACGATGCCGCGCTGGTGTGCGTCGCGCAGTGTCGCCCGAATACCGCCGCGACCGTCCTGGTCAGCGACACCGTCGGAACCGTCGCCGCTGAAGGCGACCTTCCCCTGGTCACGGCAGCGTTTCGGTCGGGCGCGATCGGCAGCGAGGACGGCCCGGGCCCTGGTCTGTCGTTGCGAGGGACCGGGCCCAAAGTCGAAGCGGTGCCCGTCAGGTACGGCAATGACGTGGTGGCGGTGCTCACCCACCAGACCGCGCTCGCAACGACGCGGGAATCCAGCCCACTCGAACGTGCCTACCTCGACTGCGCCGGCGATCTGGTGCACATGCTTTCGGAGGGAACTTTTCCCAACGTGGGCGATCTCGCGATGTCGCGGTCGAGCCCTCGCGTCGGTGACGGCTTCATCCGGCTGGACGTCACGGGAACGGTATCGTTCGCCAGCCCCAACGCTCTATCGGCCTATCACCGGATGGGGCTGACTGCCGAGTTGGAGGGACACAATCTCGTCGCCGTCACCCGTCCGCTGATCTCCGACCCCTTCGAGGCCCAGGAACTCGCCGAGCACGTTCGTGAGTCCTTGGCGGGCGGGTCCAGCATGCGCATGGAAGTCGACGCCGGGGGCGCGGCGGTGCTGCTGCGCACCCTCCCACTGGTCGTGCACGGTTCGTCGGCCGGGGCCGCTTTGCTCATCCGCGACGTAACTGAGGTCAAGCGCCGAGACCGCGCCCTGCTGTCCAAAGACGCCACCATTCGCGAAATCCACCACCGGGTGAAGAACAACCTGCAGACCGTCGCCGCCCTGCTGCGCCTGCAGGCGCGTCGCACCAATAACACCGAGGGCCGCGAAGCCCTGATGGAGTCGGTGCGGCGGGTGTCATCGATCGCATTGGTGCACGACGCGCTGTCGATGTCGGTCGACGAAGAGGTCAACCTCGACGAGGTGATCGATCGCATCCTGCCGATCATGAACGACGTGGCTTCGGTCGACGCGCCGATCAAGATCAGCCGGGTTGGCGCGCTGGGTGTCCTGGATGCCGACCGTGCGACGGCGCTGATCATGGTCGTCACCGAACTCGTGCAGAACGCGATCGAGCACGCTTTCGATCCGGTCGCCCTGCAAGGCTCGGTGGTGATTCGCGCCGAGCGATCCGCGCGATGGCTCGACGTCGCGGTGCACGACAACGGGAGGGGTCTGCCGGAGGGGTTCAGCCTGGAGAAATCCGACCGGCTCGGTCTGCAGATCGTCCGCACCCTGGTGTCGGCGGAACTGGACGGGTCGCTGGGCATGCGTGACGTGGACGGTGGAGGCACCGTGGTGGTGTTGCGCCTACCTATCGGCCGGCGTGCCAACGCGCGCGTGCCTGGATGATCTGGCCCCGTACTTTGATCTGGCCCCAAACATTGGGTCTGGCCCGGACATGAAGACGGCCCCGGTCTTTCGCCGGGGCCGTCGGATCCTTCCGGTGAGGTCAGACGCCCGAGCGCGCCCGCGTACGGGCGTTGCGGCGCTTGAGTGCGCGGCGCTCGTCCTCGCTCATGCCCCCCCAGACGCCGGCATCCTGGCCTGAATCAAGTGCCCAGGTCAGGCACTCCGTGGTCACCGGGCACCGGTTGCACACCAGTTTCGCGTCGGCGATCTGAGCAAGCGCCGGACCGCTGTTACCCACCGGGAAGAACAGCTCCGGGTCCTCGTCACGACACACCGCCTTGTGGCGCCAATCCATGGCAATACTCCCTAATCTGGGCGCGCGACGATGCTCACCGCGTTTGTATTCGGCTGCTTCGTGCACACAAATGTTTCTGCACTGTTGCATCCGATAGTTCCAGAGCCTCCACAGATGTCAATAGAACTGCCTTAACACGTGGGCAATCTCACTGAATCCTTTACCAGCATGAAACCTTCCGTGCCGCTAGAGCGCCCTCGGCGGAGAATTGCGCCCAGGGCGCCGTGCACGCGTTTGCGCGGTCATCACCGCAGGTCAGTCGGTGATATGAAGGGGTGCGACCACATTTAGAGCGTTCGGCACCGCCCGGAACTGCATACCGTCGCGCAACCCGAAATACTCTCCGTCGATTTGGGTGGCTATCGGCGTGTCGCTGGTCACCATCAACCACGCGACGTCGTCTTCCCGGATCAGATGCTTGGCCTTGATCTTCGGCCGCTTCGACAGCATCCGCCGGATCAGGGCCAGATTGCGCCACACGTTCATGCTGGTGGTCCCGAACACACCGAGACCGGTTTCGAAGCGGCAGTCGGGGTTGGTCCAGACCGGCCTGGCGTTGGCATACGTCCATGGACTGGAGTTCGAGACGAAGACGAAGTGAACGCCGGTGATCGGATCGCGATCGGGAAGTGTCAGCGTCAATGTCGGCGGCCGCCGGGCGCTGCCCAGCACCGCGGGCACCGCCGCGGCGATGTAGCGACCTGCCGTGACTCCCGTGTGCTTGCGCCTGCGGGCCTCGACCGCGGCCACCACGTCACCGTCGAGACCCAAACCCGCGTTGAAGACGCCCCAGCATTCGTTGCAGTCGATCAGCCCGATCCGTCGCCACGCGCGGGTCTGCCGGTACTCGCCGAGCAGGTCGATCAGGAGATTGGTGGCTTCGATGGGGTCATGCGGTATTCCCAGCGAGCGGGCGAACACGTTGGCAGAACCTCCGGGGACCACTGCCACCGCGGGCACGTGGCCCGTCGGCAGCGTGTCTCCCGGGGGGCCGAGCAGGCCGTTCACCACTTCGTTGACGGTGCCGTCGCCGCCGTGGACGATCACCACGTCGACACCCTCGCGGGCCGCCCGCTCGCCGATCTCGATGGCGTGTCCGCGGTGGTTGGTGTGTTCCACCGCGAGGTCGACCCGACTCTCCAAGGCGTGTGCCAGCAGGTCGCGTCCCGCCGGGGTGGTGGAGGTGGCGTTGGGATTGACGATCAGCACGGCGCGCACGAGGCGCAAGCCTAACCGCAGGCCCGCACCGACACGAGCGCGTCCAGCTTCCAACGGTGCGTCTCACCGGGCCATGCTCCGGCATCGGTACCGTACAGAGGTGACCGATCGGCGTCTGCTGCTGCTCAACGGCCCTAACCTGAACCTGCTCGGAACACGGGAGCCCTCGATCTACGGCGCGACCACGCTGCCCCAGATCGAGGAGATGGCAGGTGCCGCCGCCGCCGAGCTCGGTTTCGAGGTTCGTGCCGTGCAGAGCAACCACGAGGGTGATCTCGTCGACGCCATCCATGCCGCGCGCACGGACTGTGTCGGGATCGTGATCAATCCGGGCGCCTACAGCCACACCTCGGTGGCTATCGCCGATGCCCTGACCGCTGTCGAACTTCCCGTCGCCGAGGTGCATCTGAGCAACGTGTACCGGCGCGAGCCCTTCCGCCACCACTCCTACGTGTCAGCGGTCGCCGCGGTGGTCATCGCGGGTGCCGGTGCCCTGGGATACCGATTCGCCGTGCAGTACCTCATCGGCGAGCTCTCGAAATGACCCCTGCCGTCGTGCGCATCGCCGGGTTCGCGGTGCTCGCCGAGGCGGCAGCGGCGTTCATCGTTGCCGGGGTGCTCGTCGTCCGCGCAATGGGCGGAGCCGATCAGCACGTCGTCAATGGATACGGCACCGCGGCGTGGTTCGCGTTGATCGGTGCGGGTGTGGCAGCCGGCGGCGCGGCGCTGGTGCGTGAGCGCCGCTGGGGCAGGGGTATCGCGGTGTTCGCCAACCTGCTCCTGCTGCCGATATCCTGGTACGTGTTCACGTCGCACCAAGCGCCGTACGCGGTGGTGGTGGCGGGGGTGTCTGTGCTCGTTCTGGGCTTGTTGTTCAGCCCCTCGGCGCTGCGCTGGGCCTCGGAACGGCCGGGTCCAGCCAGCGCGCAGCGGCACGGACGCGGTTAGTCCGTCTCAGCCCGCGGTTAGTTCTGGGCGCAGGATCGGGAGAGTCCGGTCAGCTCTGGGCCAGGGCTTCCAGTTGCGGCCCCGATACCCGGTATGTCGTCCACTCGGTCTGTGGTTGCCCGCCGACGTCCTCGTAGAGTGCGATCGCGTCGACATTCCAGTTGAGCACCGCCCAGGACAGCCTGGTGTAGCCGTTGGCGGTGCATTCGCGGGCCAGTGCCGCCAGCAGTGCCCTGGCCAGGCCGCGGCGCCGAAATTGTGGGCGCACGTACAGGTCTTCGAGGTAGATCCCGGCCAGGCCGTCCCAGGTGGAGAAGTTGAGGAACCACACCGCCGCGGCAGCGGCCTGGCCACCGACCTCGGCGACGTGCGCAAACGCTGTCGGGTGTTGTCCGAAAAGTGCTCTACGCATTTGTTTTTCGGTAACGGTGCAGTCGTGAGCGGCACGCTCGAACGCGGCCAGCTCGTGGATCATCGCGGTGATCGCCGCCTCGTCTCCGGGTGCCGCGCGCCGAATGTCGTAGGTCATGCCGTCACTCCCAGTCCGGTCAGGATCGTCCTGAACTTCGCCGTGGTCTCGTCGACTTCGTCGTCGGGGTCGGATTCGGCGACGATGCCTCCGCCGCAGCGCGCTACTGCGCTGCGGCGGTCGGGGGACAGTTGGGCACCGCGGATCGCGACCACCCAGCGGCCGTCACCGGCCGCGTCGCACCAGCCGACGGCGCCGGCGTAGAACCCGCGGTCGCCCTCGATCTCGCGGATCAGCGCGGTGGCGGCACCCGTCGGAACACCCGCCACGGCCGGTGTGGGATGCAGTGCAAGAGCGAGATCCAATGCGCTGGTTGATGTTTCGCGCAGCAGACCGGTTATCGGGGTGCTCAGGTGCCACAACGCGTCGGTGCGGTGCAATTCCGGTGGCGACGCGGAGCGCAGTCCGGTGCACAGCGGGTCCAGCGCCGCCCGCATGAAGTCGACCACCACCTGATGCTCGTGGCGGTTCTTCTCGGACTCGGCCAGCGCGCGGGCGTTCGCCCGGTCTGCGGCCGGGTCCGCCGACCCGGGCATGGAACCCGCGAACGGCCGGCACATCACGCGTTCGCCGGAGCGGCACACCAGTAGTTCGGGACTCGCACCGACCAGCGCGGCCCCCGTGTGGCCGGCACCGGCCGCCGAGAGGTCGACCAGGTAGCCGTAGGCGGCCGGATCGGCGTCGAGCAGACGACTCAACACGCCGACAGCGTCCCAGGGCGTGTCGGCCTCGATGCGCAGCGCCCGGGCAAGAACCGCTTTGCGCAGCTCGGTGTCGGGATCCCGGAGCAGGTCGATGACGTGCGACACGCGGGCCCGGTGGACGCCGGATGGCGGATCGGGCTCGATACGGCGGACCGCCGGGGTCGGCGCGGACGGCCAGCGGGGCCGCGTCGCGGTCCGGCAGACGGAGTCGGGAGCCCACAGTGCCGGCGTGGCATCGGCCTGGAAAGGCAAGGCGCCCAGAATGATTGGCGCCGCGCCGGACTGCAGGGCGTGTCGTGCCGCCGCGACGTCGCGGTAGGTCGTCGCGATGCCGTCGGCGTATACGGTCGTGTCGGGTCCGGACAACACGAAGGACAGCTGCGGTGTCACGGCGCCGCGGCTGGGGAACAGGCCGTCAGCCCAAGCGACTTCAGTTGTCGCAGGCCGTAATCGAACCCGCACACCGCTGCCGAAGCGGGGCTGAATTCATACCGTGCGCCCTCGTGGATCGGTTGTTCGAGCCAGCGGGTCACCACGGCGCGAGAGAAGTGGCCGTGTCCCACGAAGACGATATCGTGCTCGCGCAGGTGCTCCAGTGCGAGGGCGATCGCCCGGTCGGCGCGCTTGTTGACCTGATCCACCGATTCCCCGCCGGGACAGCCGTAGGTCCACAGCAGCCACCCGGGTACGTCGGTGCGGACGTCGTGTGTGGTTCTGCCTTCGTACTCGCCGTAGTCCCATTCAGCCAGCAACGAGGTGACCTCGTCGACCCGCAGACCCGCCAGTTCCGCGGTTGCAAGCGCGCGGCGGCGCGGGCTGCTGAACACGACGGGATCGATCAGCCCGAGGTGTTGCATTGTCACCGCGACGTTTTTGGCCTGCAGTCGGCCGTTGTCGGTGAGGTCCAGATCCGTGGTGCTGGTGTGCTGTCCGGACACCGACCATGCCGTTTCGCCGTGGCGAAGCAGGACCAGCCGATGTTCGCCGACACTCACGTATCGATTCTGCCCGACGCGTTACCGGCCCAGGAGGGCCGGGCGTGTCAGGATGATGCGGTGGGGACACATGTATTGGCAGTGGCCAATCAAAAGGGTGGAGTAGCCAAGACGACGACGGTCGCGTCACTGGGCGCGGCGATGGTGGAACTGGGCGAGCGGGTGCTTCTCGTGGATCTGGACCCGCAGGGATGTCTGACGTTCTCGTTGGGCCAGGATCCCGACAAACTGCCGGTGTCGGTGCACGAGGTGCTTCTCGGCGAGGTGGATGCGGACGCGGCGCTTGTGCAGACCACCGAGGGCATGTCCCTGCTGCCGGCCAACATCGACCTGGCGGGGGCCGAAGCGATGTTGCTCATGCGGGCCGGGCGCGAGTACGCGCTCAAACGTGCGCTGGCCAAGTTGACATCGGCGACATCGGAGGCCGACTCCGTCGGCATCGTGATCGTCGACTGTCCGCCGTCATTGGGGGTGCTCACCCTCAACGGGCTGACAGCCGCCGACGATGTGATCGTCCCGCTGCAGTGCGAGACGCTCGCGCACCGAGGCGTCGGCCAGTTCCTGCGTACGGTCAGCGACGTCCAACAGATCACAAATCCCGAGCTGTCGCTGCTGGGTGCGCTACCGACGCTGTACGACTCGCGCACTACACACAGCCGCGACGTGCTGTTCGATGTCGTCGACCGCTACGATCTGCCCGTGCTGGCTCCGCCCATCCCGCGTACGGTCCGCTTCGCCGAAGCGACCGCGTCAGGGGTCTCGGTGATCTCGGGCCGCAAGAACAAAGGGTCGGCCGCGTATCGCGAACTCGCGACCTCTCTGCTCAAGCACTGGAAGACGGGCAGCACGCTGGCCACCTTCACGCCTGAGACGTGATCGGTGGGCGAAAAGTCTTCGTCGAAGCCGGCCTTTCCCGCGCCCGAAGGTCAGCCGAGCGCGACTACGTCGTCCCCGCGCTGCTCCAGCACTGTGGTGCCGGCGACGCCGGGCACGATCGGGCCCGGCGTCGCCGGCCGATCGAGCGGTATGACGTGGTCGATGGTGCCTGTCGAGGGTTCGTAGACGCCGACGCCGCCGGTGACGGGAATCAGGAGCCGGTTGGCCATTAACGTAGCCGGGCCCAGCGGCGCCACCGTTCCGGCAACGGGGATGGTGTACCGGTACGCGAGCCGATTCGTATCGAACACGATCACTTCGCTGCCCGTCCACCACGTAATCAGCCCGCCCGCTTGAGACACCGCTGCGATGTTCAGACTGGGCGGTGCGGGGGGATGAGCCAGGTTGGCGCCCGACCGCTCGGTGCCGGTTTCGTCGAAGACGACCACCCTCGGCTGCGGCACGGGCAGGAACACAGCGGTCGAGGAACCCGAGACGGCCAGCACTGTCGCGCCCGAGTCGGGGGTGACACCCGGCAGGGGAACGTCGCGCAGCTCGGGTTCGTCGTCTTGGTCGCCCGCTCGCAAGAGCGTCAACTGCATGTCGGCGTTGCCGGAACAGAATTGCAGCACCGAAGCCGAGGATGAACTGCCGGCCGCCGACCGAAGATCGCACCCTCCGCCGATACCGGTCTGGCTCGGTTTGACGCGTGCGTCCACCTCTCCGTATCCGATGACGCGGACCATGTCCGAGCGCCACAGTTCCAGCCGGGACCGGCCCGCCGCGAGAACGATGTTGCCGTCCGACGACAGCTCTATGCGCTTGTCCGCGTAGCCGCTGCGCGCCGGACCGCGTCGCCCCGTCGCGCCGTCGAGGGTGCTTACCTGGCCGCAGCCCCGGGAATCGGGGTAGACGGCCACGGCGTACTGGTAGAGCCACGAGACGCCACACAGTTCGCGGTCTCGGGCGAACGTCCACAAGGTGGTTCCGCTGACCGGATCGCGACCCGTTACGGTGCGCCCCTGCGCTGTGACGACCACGCCCCCGACGGCGATCGGCATGGTTGTGCGAGGGCTGGGAGCGATCCACAGCTCTCGCAGCTTGCCGGGGATGTCCGAGGCGGCGGCGAACGGCTTCGCGGCTACGGCGGCGGGCCTGCTTTCGGTGGAGCGGGCGGCACTGGTCCACCAGATGGTAGCCGCGACCACCGCGACGATCGCCGCGATCGCCGCGGTCGCGATCATGTCCGCTCTCGTGCGGCGTTCGGGCCTGACCATCGGCGGCCGATTCAGCCGGCGGTGGGTGTGGTTTCGACGGTCGGCTTACGGGGACCGCGACGGCGACGGCGGCGACCCGAGTGATCGGCACCGCCTGTGGCCGCCGCGTCGGTGCCATTTCCCTCGTGCTTGCCGCCGCCACCTCGGGCGTTGGCCACCGTGGCTTCGACGTGACCGGTCACGGGCTTACCTGCGCGGGTGCGCCGGCGTGACCGGTTTCTGGCCGTGCGCGGCTTTTCACCATGGTCACCGCTGTCACCGGCGGCGGCGCGGGAGACCGCGGTGCGCCGCGCTGGCTTCTCGGCTTTCCCGATGGTTCCGTTGACGGATGTGGGGATGCCGAGTTCGGCGTAGAGGTGCTCGGAACTCGAGTACGTCTCCGCGGGGGCGGGGCAATCGAGTCCCAGCGCCTTGTCGATGAGGGCCCAGCGGGTCAGTTCGTCCCAGTCGACGAGCGTGACGGCCACGCCGGCGCGTCCCGCGCGGCCGGTGCGGCCGATTCGGTGAATGTAAGCCTGTTCGTCGTCGGGGCACTGGTAGTTGATGACGTGGGTGACGTCGTCGATGTCGATGCCGCGAGCGGCGACATCGGTGGCGACCAGCACGTCGACCTCACCGGTGCGGAACGCATTGAGTGAATTTTCGCGGGCGACCTGGCCTAGGTCGCCGTGGACCGCACCGACCCGGAAGCCCCGGCTGGCCAGCTCGTCGGCGATCTTCTGTGCGGTGCGTTTCGTGCGGGTGAAGATCATGGTCGCGCCGCGTCCGTTGGCCTGAAGTATCCGGCTTACGAGCTCGACCTTGTCCAACGCGTGGGCGCGGTAGACGAACTGCTCGGTGGTGTCGTGGGTGGCCGCCGAATGCGGCGCCTCGGCTCGGATATGTGTGGGCTGGTTCATGAACGTGCGGGCCAGCGTGATGATGGGGTCGGGCATGGTCGCCGAGAAGAGCATCGACTGCCGGTTGTCCGGTGTCAGCCGCAGAATCCGCTCGATATCGGGCAGGAAGCCCAGATCCAGCATCTCGTCGGCCTCGTCGAGCACCAGCACGGATAGCCCACCGAGCTGCAGGTGGCTCTGCTGGGCGAGGTCGAGGAGACGTCCGGGCGTCCCGACGATCACGTCGGCGCCCTTCTGCAGTGCCTCGATCTGTGGTTCGTAGGGTCGGCCGCCGTAGATGGGCACCACCGACAGCGCCCGAGGCCCGTCGGCGGACAGGTACTTCGCGGCATGTGAGAGGTCGCCGTGGACCTGGAGGCACAGCTCACGGGTGGGAACCACGACCAGCGCCCGAGGCGCACCCGACAGTGGGTGTTCGGCCTCGTCGGTGATGCGGTGCAGGAGGGGAACTCCGAAGGCGAATGTCTTCCCCATGCCGGTGCGGGCCTGGCCGATCAGGTCGTCGCCGGCGAGCGCCAGCGGCAGGGTGAGTTCCTGGATGGCAAAGGGATGCTCGATGCCCTTCTCGGCGAGGGCACGGACGATCTCGTGCCGGACGCCGAGCTTGGCGAAGGATTTATTCAGTATGGTCATGCGGTGTTTTGTGGCCTTTCAGCGTCAGTCTCCGAGGTCAAGGAGGCAGGCTCGTTCGGTCTCGATTGAGATATGGTCCCGGCCCTCATCGCGTGTCTTCACGCGCGCACGAGTTCGGGTCAAACGAATTCCCGGCCATTCCCGGCCACGGGACGCTGCGTCCCCGAGCGGATTCCGCTGGAGCCGCGCCCACCGCGTGCCTGGCGTGGTGCCAGACAGGGCAGGCCGACTGCGTGCACGCACATTACCTAGGTAGCAGACAACGTCTGTTTCCTGATGTGAAGCATACCTGCCGAGCCCAAAATGGCGACCTTGTAGTGACAGCCCTCACCCCGAACGACCAACTACAGTTAGCCCCATGTGCCCGACACAGGCGAAACCAGCAGAGGAGTCGGGAAGTCGGCATTCATCGGCACAGCGGGTGTCAATCACTCATCCGGGCATCGACGAACTGTTCGCGCTGCTGGCCTACGGCGAGGTTGCCGCCTTCTACCGCCTCACGGATGAGGCGCAGATGGCACCGGATCTCAACGGGCGAATCAACATGGCCACCATGGCGGCCGCCGAGATGGGTCACTACGAGCTGTTGAGAGACGCGCTGTCAGCGCGCGGCGTAGATGTGGTGCCCGCGATGTCGCAGTACGCGGCGGCGCTGGAGAACTATCACGGCCTGACCACGCCCAGCACCTGGTTGGAGGCGCTGGTCAAGACCTACATCGGCGACGCGTTGGCGGCCGACTTCTACCTGGAGATCGCCGACGTCCTGCCCGAGGAGGTGGCCGGTGTGGTCCGTGCGGTGCTGTCGGAGACCGAGCACTCCCAGTTCGTCGTAGCCGCGGTGCGCGATGCCGTGGAGGCCAGCGAAGTGGAGCGCAGTCGGCTCGCGTTGTGGTCGCGCCGGCTGCTGGGGGAGGCCATCACGCAGGCTCAGCATGTCCTCGCCGAGCGCGACGAACTCGTCGAGCTCGTGGTCTCGGGCAACGATGGCCTCGGCCGGATGACGGAGTTCTTCGACCGCCTGCAGCGCACCCACGCCGACCGGATGGCCGAGTTGGGGTTGTCCTGACTGCGTCAGGACGTGCAGGTCGTGATGGCGGCGTTGTTGTTCTGAGCCGAGATCGTGGCGCCGGTGCCATCGGTCACGGTGCAGTTCAGTTGGCCGGTAAGGCTCGTCGCGGTGACGGATTTGGTGACCACCCCGGGGTTCAGCACGACGGTCCTGGTCCACGGCAGGGCGACGTTGACGTCGGTGCGCGGGAAACCCTGCTCATCGGTGTAGATGATGCTGACCAGGTCGAACAACTGGCGGCTTCCGGTGACCGTGTATGTGATGGTCTGGCCCGGCGGCGTCGCTTCCGGGGGAGCCGGTGGCGGCACCGCGGAGGGGGCCGGTTCGGCGGCAGAGTGAGTCGGTGTCACGGTGACGACGGTCTCCGGGGTCAGCGTGGACTCGGCGGGCGGTGGTACGGGCGCCGGGGGTGCCGGGGGTGCCGTGGCGATCACCGTCCGCGGAGCGGACGTCGTGATGGCGTCCTGGGCAGCGGGTTCGCCGGCGGGCGTGGTGGATGCGGCGGTGGAACTCGACGAGCTCTCACCGCCACGCGTGGCGACACCTATGGCGATGAGGGCCACTAGGAGAACCATCGCCGCCAGACCGGCCACCCAGCGCCAGCGGGTATCGGGCCGATCCCGGTCGTCGGGGTAGTCCTGATCCGGATAGTTCTCGTAGTCGTCGATCTGCGGTGGCTCGTAGGTGCCGGTGCCCTCGTAGAGGCCTGTCCCGGAGCGGCCGTATTCGCCGTAACCACCCTGGTAGCTGCTGTCATGGGTGAGATGGCCGGTCCCCGACTGGTACCGGCTCGTGTATCTCGAGCCGTACTCGGAGCCAGTTCCAGCGCCGTACTCGGAGCCAGTTCCAGTGCCGTAGCCGGAGCTATGTCCAGAGCTGTAGCCTTCCCCGCTGCGGGGCTGGTAGCGGCTCTGATAGCCGCCCGTGTAGCTAGGCTCGCGGATGCCGCCGACGGGGGACTCGCCGGGAGACCGGCTCTCCTCACCTGCGCTGGGACCGCTCCAGTACGGCTTGCTCACTCGCCTCACCACCGATGATCGTTTGCCACTTTTATCACTTCAGTAACTTCCTTACCAGCCGATGGTAGAGGTGTGACGCCGGTGATGAGCCGCACACGCGGGTGTGTCGTCGCTTCGAGACCGGCTTGAGACCCGCATCCGGGCTGGTCGGCATCGACTTCGCTGACCGCGAAACGTCTCCCGCCGATACGTCACAGCGCGTCCACTAGCCTGCTTCCTAGAGAGTTCCCGGGGCCGTCCCGGAGTGCGCATAGATGCGCATAGATGAAGAAGGGGTCCAGCGTGGAGGTCAAGATCGGCGTCACGGACAGCCCGCGCGAACTGGTCTTCAACAGTGCGCAGACACCGGATGAACTGGAGAGACGGGTGACCGCGGCGTTGACCAAGGGCTCAGAGGTGCTGAGTCTGACCGACGAGAAGGGCCGCCGGTTCCTGGTCCACTCCGCGAGGATCGCCTATATCGAGCTGGGCCCGGCCGATGGTCGCCGGGTCGGCTTCGGGATTGGCGACGGCCCTGTCACGCCGCCGATTACGACCGCGTAAGCGGTACGTGTGACAACCCGCCCCAGATGAATTGCACGGTGCCCTCGACTGCGTCTTCCTTGCCGATCGGGCGGTCGTTGTCGAGCCAATAGCGGGCGGAATCGACGCTGATGCTTACCAGCCCCACGGCGATCATTCGGGCGCGGTGGGGATCCAGTCCGGAGTCGTGGCTGATCAGGTCGAACACCGCGTCGGTGCACGACTCGGTCGCGACTTTCACCTGAGCGGAAACCGAAGGTTCGGTGACGTAGTCATTCTCGAAGATCAGCCGGTAGCCCTGGCCGTCGTGCTCGATGAAGTCGAAGAAGGCGGCGACGGCGGCGCGGACCCGCTGCCGGTTGTCCGTGGTGGTGCGCAGTGCCTGTCGCACACCCGACACCAGATTGTCGACATGTCGGGCCAGCACCGCGAGGTACAGTTCCAACTTACTTGAAAAGTGTTGGTAGAGCACCGGTTTACTGACACCGGCGCGTTCCGCGATCTCGTCCATGCCGGCGGCGTGGTATCCGCGATCGACGAAGACTTCGCTCGCGGCGGCCAGCAGCTGGCCCCGGCGTTCGTCGCGGGGGAGCCTGCTGCCGCGCTTGCTGGCACCGGCCGGCACCCGGTCGCGGTTGGCGGGCCGGGAGCTGCGCCTTCCGGCGGCGTTGGCGAGCTCGCTCATCGTTCCTCAATCTGAATTCCGTGCGGCCGACTCGTCGGTACGAGTTCGCACGAATCGTCGGCATGACATTACTCCCAGCCGCGGGCATTACCCGCGCGGGCAGGTCACCTGCCCTGGCGCGGGCGCGCCGAACTGGCGCGCCACGCCTGCTGTGCCATCCTGGGTCGGTGACCTACGACCCGGGGCGTCGCGGGGGTACTCGTGTGCCGTTGCTGCACTCCGAACGGCGCGAGCCGCTGCGCGCACAGCGCGACCCGGTCGCCGAGGACGCCGGCCGGCTTCGGTCCAATCGCGACGAGCGTCGCCAGTGGCGCAAGCAGAGCTGGCTGGGACGATTCGTCTCAACCTACGGCTGGCGGGCCTACGCACTGCCCGTCCTCACGGTGGTCACGGTACTGGTCTTGTACCAAACGATCACCGGTACGAGTTCCGACGTGCCCGCTGACATCGATCAGGTCGAGGCTCCGCCGACGATCGGCTCGCAGGGAACCGCCATCATCGGCGCTCCGCCACGCGGTCTAACGCAGTTCGACGTCAACCTGCCCACTGGCATCCTGCCGGACGGCGGGCCGTTCACCGAGGTCGGGAACAAGGTCTGGCATGTGGTGCCGGGAACCGACCCGCAGGTGGGTGAGGGCACCGCGAAGGTCTTCACCTATACCGTCGAGGTCGAAGACGGCATCGACACCACGACCTACGGCGGCGACGAGGGCTTCGCCAGAATGGTCAGCCAAACCCTCGGCAACCCCAAGAGCTGGACCCACAACCCGCAGTTCGGCTTCATCCGGATCGACAGCGATTCGGAGGCCAAGCCTGATTTCCGGGTCTCGTTGACCTCCCCGATGACCGTCCGCGAGGGCTGCGGATACGAGATCGAACTCGAAGCGTCCTGCTACAACCCGTCCTATTACCCGCCCTACGACGGCGTCGCGGTCGGGGAAGCCGAACAGCGGGTATTCATCAACGAGGCCCGCTGGGTGCGCGGCGCGGTCCCCTTCCAGGGCGACGTGGGATCTTACCGGCAGTATCTGATCAACCACGAAGTCGGCCACGCCATCGGCTACCAGCATCACGAACCGTGCGAGCAGAGCGGTGCGCTGGCGCCGGCGATGATGCAGCAGACGTTCTCAACCGCCAACAACGACGCAACGAAGTTCGATCCGGAGTGGGTCAAGCCGGATGGCAAGGTGTGCAGATTCAACCCCTGGCCGTATCCGATCGCGTGACGACG
>CAZEHT010000022.1:5021-25239 GCA_964511995.1 uncultured Mycobacterium sp. | reverse complement strand
CGGATGGCAAGGTGTGCAGATTCAACCCCTGGCCGTATCCGATCGCGTGACGACGGTGACGGCCCGCCTGGCCCGAGCCGCCGCCGGGGACGCCCACCGTGTGGCCTATGCAGGGAATTCCCCCGGATCTCCTGCATAGGCCACACGCTCGACGCGTCATCGAGGAATCGCCTGCGGATCGGCAGACCAAAGCGGCGGTGACAACCCTCCCAGCCGTGCAATTCACCCCAGCGTGACGACGCTGCGGCCGGAGACCAGCCTGGTTGGAGACTGGCCGGGAAGCTGACGGAGGCGATTGCCGTTATCGGTATCAGCTGATCTGATCTGATGTGATGCAGCCAAACCGCCGCAGAGGAGAGCCCGGTGCCGCCGTTGCCGCCGCTGGTAGCGCCAGCAGCCGAACTGACTCGCGAAGAGGTCGCCCGCTATAGCCGGCATCTGATCATTCCGGACTTCGGTGTCAACGGCCAGAAACGGCTGAAGAACGCGCGAGTGCTGGTAATCGGCGCCGGTGGCCTCGGATCGCCCGCGCTGCTTTACCTGGCGGCAGCGGGCGTGGGCACGCTGGGCATCGTCGAGTTCGACGCCGTCGACGAATCAAACCTGCAGCGCCAGATCATCCACGGCCAGTCCGACATCGGTCGTTCCAAGGCGCACAGCGCGCGTGACTCGATCCGGGAGATCAACCCGCTGGTCGGCGTGGAGCTCTACGAGATGCGGCTGGAGCGCGACAACGCAGTCGACCTGTTCAGGCGCTACGACCTGATTCTCGACGGCACGGACAACTTCGCAACGCGTTACCTGGTCAACGACGCCGCGGTGCTGGCGGGCAAACCGTATGTGTGGGGATCGATCTACCGTTTCGAGGGTCAGGTGTCGGTGTTCTGGGAGAAAGCTCCCGACGGACGCGGCCTCAACTACCGCGACCTCTACCCCGAGCCGCCACCGCACGGCATGGTGCCGTCGTGTGCGGAGGGCGGCGTACTGGGTATCCTGTGCGCCTCGATCGCGTCGATCATGGGCACCGAGGCGATCAAATTGATCGTCGGCATCGGCGATCCGTTGCTGGGCCGCTTGATGGTCTACGACGCCCTTGACATGACCTACCGCACCGTGAAGATCCGCAAGGACCCGCAGACTCCCGAGATCACCGAGCTGACCGACTATGAGGAGTTTTGCGGCGAGGTGTCCGACGAAGCGGCCGCAGCCGCGGCGGACTCCACGATCACCCCGCGTGAGCTGCGGGACCTGCTGCACTCCGACCGCAACGTGGCGCTTATCGACGTTCGCGAGCCGGCCGAGTGGGATATCAACCGCATCGAGGGAGCGCAGCTGATTCCCAAATCGAGCATCGACAGTGGCGACGGGCTGGCTCTCCTCCCGCAGGATGCCGTTGCGGTGCTGTACTGCAAGACCGGTGTCCGTTCGGCCGAGGCGCTGGCCGCGGTCAAGAAAGCCGGTTTCGCCGACGCCCTGCATCTGCAGGGCGGCATCACGGCCTGGGCCAAGCAGTGCGAGCCCGACATGGTGATGTACTGAACGGACGTGGGCGACACAGCTCGTTGGCGGACGGCGCGGGACTGGGTCGGCGTTAGGGTGGCGGGGTGATCATCGAACCGCCGCCTGAGCACGTCCTGGTCGCGTTCGGTGTGGGTGGCGTGACCCCGACGCCGTTGGGTGCCGGCTGGGAATGTGGGTGGCGCTGCGGCGAGGTGGTGTTGTCGGCGGTGGGCGACCACGCGCGAGCGGCTTGGTCGGCCAAGGTCCGAGAGACGATGTTCGTCGACGGGGTGCGGTTGGCCCGGCCGGTGCGGTCCACCGACGGGCGGTTCGTGGTTTCGGGCTGGCGCGCCGACACCTTCGTCGCCGGCTCGCCCGAACCGCGCCACGACGAGGTGGTTTCGGTTGCCGTGCGATTGCACGAGGCCACCGCGAAATTGGAGCGCCCGCGGTTCCTGACGCAGCCGCCTGCCGCGCCCTGGTCCGATGTCGACGTGTTCATCGCCGCCGATCGCGCTGCGTGGGCGGACCGGCCGATGCAATCGCTACCGCCCGGCGGTCGAGTCTCGCCCGGCTCTGCCGACGGGCAACGGGCGGTGGACTTGATCAACCAGCTGGCAGGATTGCGCAAACCCACCAAGAGCGCCAATCAGCTCGTGCACGGCGATTTGTACGGCACCGTACTCTTCGCGGGAACCGCCGCTCCGGGCATCACCGACATCACCCCGTACTGGCGTCCGGCGTCGTGGGCCGCCGGCGTCGTCGTGGTCGATGCGCTGGCCTGGGGCGAAGCCGATGACGGTCTGATCGAACGCTGGAACGCGCTGCCGGAGTGGCCTCAAATGTTGTTGCGCTCCTTGATGTTCCGTTTGGCGGTGCATGCACTTCACCCGCGGGCGACCGCGTCGGCGTTTCCAGGACTGGCCCGCACGGCGGCGTTGGTGCGGCTGGCGCTGTAACCGATCAGCACTCGTCGCGCGCGGGGAACCGGTGTCGCACCGAGTGCTTTCCGGAGAGGTGCACGCGGCCGTCGTCAGCGAGCACTCCCTCGGCCCGCAGCAGTTCGAGCTGACGCGCGGCCAGGTGCGGGGCGGGCCGGCCGGACGCGCCGATCACCCGATGCCAGGGCAGATCCGAGGAATCGGTCCGCATGATCCAGCCGACGATGCGAGGACTGGAAAGGCCGGCGGCCGAAGCGATGTCGCCGTACGTGGCGACACGGCCCCGGGGCAGCGACGCGACCAGCCCGCGTACGCGCTCAACCTGTTCGTCGGTCACCGGCGCCATGTCAACGACGGAGCTCGTCGCGGACGATCCGCGCCGTCTCGACCGGCGCCGACTGGGCCACCATGTGATCGCAATCGAAGTCGATCTGACGGAAGCTCGTACCGGTTCGGCCGCGCAGGCCCTCGACCAGGGCTTCGGTCACATACTGGGGCGAAGTCCTCAGCGCTCGTACCAGCGTGACGGGAATCTCGTTGGGCGGCAGCACGATATCGCGGGCAAGTTCGCTCCAGTACGACATCATCGCCGGAATGCAGATGCGCCAGCCGACCCGGCCGGACGGCAGTGTCACCAGGTGCTCGGCTAGTTCGGCGTCCAGCTGCTCGGAGTCGACGTCGGCCCACGAGCCGCCGATCTTCTCAAGGCGGGCCTCCGCGGCGTCGGTGTAGTCGGGGGAGGCGAACATGGCCTCGGCGATCTCGCCCATCCACCGGCCGTCGAGTCCGACCGCGGGATCGAGCAGCACCAGGCCCGCCACGAGCTGCGGGTGGCTTGCCGCCAGGTGCAGGGCCACGGCGGCGCCGAACGAATGCGCGAGGACGACAACGGGGAGACCGGATTCGCCGACGAGTTCGGCGAGAGCGGCGACGTTGGCGTCGAACGTCCACGGCGCGGCCCACGACGACCGGCCGTGACCGAGCAGGTCCGGGGCCAGCAGCGCGATGTCGGGCAAATGGCGTTCGGCCAGTGTCTGCCAGCGTCGGCCGTGACCGGCGAGTCCGTGAACGGCGAGCACCTGGGGTGCTCCGGCGGGTCCGTAGCGATGGGTGTGGAGGGCCTCGGTCACGCCTCACGATGCTGCCAGGCCCGGCCGACGACCGCCGGGGCGACGGTGCGTTGTCAGACCCCTGTGCTGTCATGCCCGCATGATCGCTGCTGCTATTGGGGGTGCCGGCCGTGCCGGCGGGGCGTGCCGCTGGCCTGCCGATGCCGCGGCGGTCCTCGATCCGGGGCTGCGCGGTGTGCTGCGGGTACTCGGTGGTCCCGGGACTGGCAAGACGACCCTGTTGGTCGACGCTGCCGCGGCGAGAATCGCCGCGGGGGCCAAGCCCGATTCCGTCCTCGTCCTCACCGGCTCGGGTCGTCTCGGTGCGCAGACCCGTGGTGCGTTGACCGCGCGTCTTCTCTGTGCTCACGCACGGGCCCAGGGTTCGGCCGCCGTGCGCGAGCCGGTGGTTCGTTCGGTGCATGCGTACGCCTTTGCGGTGCTGAACAGGGCGGCGCAGCGCCGCGGCGACCCGCCACCACGGCTGATCTCCGCGGCTGAGCAAGACACCGTCATTCGCGAATTGTTGGCCGGCGACATCGAGGACGGTGCGTCGGTGTGGCCGGCGCATCTGCGTGCGGCGCTGGCCACCGAGGGGTTCGCCACCGAACTGCGTGACCTGATGGCGCGCTGCGCCGAGCGGGGCGTCGATCCGACGCGGCTGCGGCGCATCGGCCGGGTGGCCGGCCGGCAGGAATGGGTCGCGGCAGGACGGTTCGCCCAGCAGTACGAGCAGGTGATGCTGCTGCGTTCGGCGGTCGGCATGGCCGCTCCGCAGGCGACGGTGCCAGCTTTCGGTGCCGCCGAGCTCATCGGTGCGGCCGTGGACGCCCTGGCCGCCGACCCGGGTCTGCTGCGCGACGAACACAACCGAATCCGGGCCCTGTACGTCGACGACGTCCAGCAGCTCGACCCGCAAGCGGCGCACCTAGTCCGGGTGCTGGCAAACGGTGCCGACATCGCGTTGCTCGCCGGTGATCCCGACCAGGCGGTATTCGGTTTCCGGGGCGCCGATCCCGGTGCGCTGCTCGACTCCGACACGCCGGTGATCCAGTTGCGGACCGGTTACCGGTGTGCGCCGGCGATCGTCCGCGCGATCACCGGCGTCGCCGAGTCGTTGCCCGGGACGTCGAGAAGCGGATTCGTGGGTGCAGGCGGTGCCCTTGGGTCGGTGTCGGTCGGTTTGGCGGGCTCGGCGCACGCCGAGGCGACGATGGTCGCCGACGTGTTGCGGCGCGCGCGTCTTGTCGACGGCATGGCGTGGTCGCGCATGGCGGTCATCGTGCGCTCGGTGCCCCGAACGGCCTCGGGACTGGCACGTGTGATGGCCGCCGCCGGGGTACCCGTCACGCCGTTGGCCTTGGACAGTCGTCTTGCCGACAACCCCGTGGTCCGCGCTCTTTTGATCGTGCTGGCCGTGGTTGTCGAAGGCGTGACGGCCGTGCGTGCCGAAGAGCTCTTGTGCGGGCCCATCGGCCGAGTCGACCCGGTGACATTTCGCCAGATCCGGCGAGCATTGGCCCGCCGGGACGGCCGCGTGCCGCCGCGAGATTTCGGGAGCCTGCTGGTCGAGGTGCTGGAGAAGGGCGTCGACGGTGTCCTGCCTGCGTCGCACGCGCGACCGCTGCGCCGGGTGCAGGCGGTGTTGCGTGCCGCAGCCCGCTGCGCCGACGGCGATCCTCGCGCGGCGCTGTGGCAGGCCTGGCGGTACAGCGGACTCGAACGCCGCCTGTCGGCCGGCGCCGAGCGCGGCGGTCAGGCGGGGCTGTCCGTGGGGAAGAACCTTGACGCGGTCACGGCTTTGTTCGATGTCGCAGACCAGTACGTCTCGGGCACGACGGCCCCGTCGATCGCCGGTCTGTTCGATCACGTGCACGCGTTGCGGCTGCCTGCTTCAACTCTCGATCCCGTCGAGGCGCCCGACGGTGTCGTCATCCTGAGTCCGCACCAGGCGCTGGGTCGCGAATGGGACCTTGTGGTCATTGCCGGCTTGCAGGAGGGATTGTGGCCCAACGCGATTCCGCGCGGCGGTGGGCTGGCCACGCAAGCGCTGCTCGATGAGCTTGACGGTGTGGCGGGGAAGGTCAGCGCACGCGCCCCGGTGATCGCCGACGAGCGTCGCCTGCTGATCGCGGCGATGGGCCGGGCCCGGTCCCGGCTGGTGGTGACCGCCGTCGACGGCGGCGCGGACGGGGAGCCGACCGATCTGGCCGTGCCGTCACCGTTCTTCTTCGATATCGCCCGGCATGCCGGCCACCCGGGAACGCGAGCAGAAGCCCCGGTGCCGGCTCGCACGCCCCGGATGCTGTCCGCGGCCGCGGTGGTAGGCCGGCTGCGCAGCGTGGTCTGCGCACCCGAGGGCGCTGTCACCGAGGACGTCCGCGACCACGCCGCGGCGCAGCTGGCCAGGCTGGCCGCCGCCGGTGTCGCCGGTGCGGCACCCGAGAGTTGGTACGGCCTGACCGCCGTCAGCACTAGCGAGCCGTTGTGGAGTGGAGCAGACCACGTTGTGACGGTGTCACCCTCGACACTGCAGACCCTGCTGGATTGCCCGCTGCGGTGGCTGCTGGAGCGGCACGGCGGCTCCGGTACCGGCGGGCTGCGTTCGGCCGCGGGGTCGTTGCTGCACGCGTTGATCGCCCAGTCCGGGAAATCGGGTGAGCGGCTGATCGCCGAGCTGGAAACGGCGTGGGCCGGGCTGCCCTACGAGTCGGAGTGGTTTTCCCGCAACGAACTCGACCGGCACCGGGCCATGCTTAAGGCGTTCGTGGCGTGGCGGGAAGACACCAGGGGCGAACTGAGCGAAGTGGGCACTGAGGTGGATGTCGACGGGGTGATCGACGCCGGACCGGGAGCGGACGAACCGAACGTACGGGTCCGGGGGCGAATCGACCGGCTGGAACGCGACGCGGCCGGCAGGCTGGTCGTCGTCGACGTCAAGACCGGGAAGACCCCGGTCAGTAAGGACGACGCACAGCGCAACGCCCAGCTGGCGGTCTACCAGCTGTCTGTCGCGGACGGGCTGTTGTGCGCGGACGAGGCTCCCGGGGGTGGGCGGCTGGTCTACGTCGGCAAGACCGGGGCCAACGGCGCGACGGAACGTGGTCAGGACGCGCTGATGCCGCAGTCCGTGGACCAGTGGCGCCGGCAGGTGAGCCGGGCCGCCGCTCAAACCGCCGGTCCGCAGTTCGTCGCCCGGGTCAACGAGGGTTGCGGGCACTGCCCGGTCCGATCGTCGTGCCCCGCTCATCGCGTCCCGGAGGCCACGCCATGACACCGCAATACAGTCCGTTCGAACTCGCCGCCGCCCTCGGGCTTCATCCGCCCACCCAGGAGCAGGCCGCGGTGATCGCCGCCCCACCCGGGCCGCTGGTAGTCATCGCCGGCGCCGGAGCCGGCAAGACCGAGACGATGGCAGCGCGAGTGGTTTGGCTGGTGGCCAACGGGTACGCCCGGCCGGAGCAAGTACTCGGCCTGACGTTCACCCGCAAAGCCGCCGGGCAATTGTCGCGGCGGGTACGGTCGCGGCTGGCGAGGCTGGCCGGCAGCGGCATGGGCGGCCCGGATGAGGACGCGCTCGACCCGGTGACCGTCGGTACGTATCACGGGTTCGCCGGTCAGCTGCTGCGGGAACACGGCGTGCTGCTGCCCGTCGAGCCGGACACACGTCTGCTGAGTCCAACCGAGTTGTGGCAGCTGGCATTCGACGTGGTGTGCACATCTCCGACAGAACTCGACACGTCGAAGACCCCAGCCGCGGTCACGGACATGGTGCTTCGGCTCTCCGGTCAGCTCTGCGAACACCTGGTCACCACCGACCAACTTCGCGACACCCACGTCGAGTTGGACCGGCTGGTGCATTCGCTTCCTGCGGCGCCGGGCCGGCGTGATCGCGGACCCGGCCAGGAACTGCTGCGCATGCTGGGCGCCCAGCGGGAGCGCATCGAGCTGGTTCCCCTCGTGGACGCGCTGCACGCGCGGCTTCGTGCCGAGAAGGCCATGGACTTCGGTATGCAGATGTCAGCGGCGGCGCTGCTGGCCGATCGATTCCCCCAGGTCGGTCATCGCTTGCGCGAGCGGTATCGGGTGGTGCTGCTCGACGAGTACCAGGACACCGGTCACGCGCAGCGCGTCGCGCTGTCCGCCTTGTTCGGCGGCGGTGTCGACGACGGCCTGTCGTTGACTGCTGTCGGCGACCCGATCCAATCCATCTACGGCTGGCGCGGTGCGTCGGCGACCAATCTGCCGCGGTTCTGCACCGATTTCCCCTTGTCCGACGGCCGCCCGGCCCCGACCCTGGAGCTGCGGACCAGCTGGCGCAACCCACCCAGCACGTTGTGCGTGGCCAACGCGGTGTCGGCACGGGCACGGCAGCGCTCGGTGGCAGTCGGGTCGCTTCGGGCCCGGCCGGGCGCGGAACCGGGCACGGTGGTTTGCGCCTTGTTGACCGATGTCGTCGCCGAACGTGATTGGGTCGCCGATCAGGTGGCGGCCCGTTATCGCGCTTCGTCGGCCGGTCCCATCGCGCCGACCGCGGCAGTACTGGTTCGCCGCAATGCCGACGCCGCGCCGATGGCCGAAGCTCTCCGGGCGCGGGGATTGCCGGTCGAGGTAGTCGGGCTAACCGGGTTGCTGGGCGTCGACGAGGTCGCCGAGGTGGTCGCCGTGCTCCGGTTGGTGGCAGACCCGGGGGCGGGTGCGGCGGCGGTGCGGGTGCTCACCGGTCCACGCTGGCGGCTCGGGGCGCACGACATCGCAGCCCTGTGGCATCGCGCCCGCGCGCTGGTCGACGACCGCGGCCGCACCCCGGGCGATCCGCAGGCGATCATCGCCGCGGCCCGCGGTGATGCCGACGTCGCATCCCTGGCCGAGGCGATCTGCGATCCTGGCCCCGCGGGATCGTATTCGGTTGCCGGCTACAGCCGTATCTGCGCGCTGGCCGAGGAGCTCACCGCATTGCGCGCTCACCTCGACAGCCCGGTCGGCGACCTGGTGGGCGAAGTGCGTCGTGCTATCGGCATCGACGCCGAGGTGTATGCGCGATCAGGCGGGACCGAACAGCTCGACGCGTTCGCCGAAATCGTCGACGGCTACGCCCAGCACCGGGTGCGCGGTGACGGCGGCCTCCGCGGGCTGCTGGCGTACCTGGAGGCGGCCGAGTCCGTGGAGGACGGACTCTCGCCCGCGGATGCCGCCGTCGGCTCCGACCGCGTGCAAGTGCTCACCGTGCACGCGGCCAAGGGGCTGGAGTGGGAAATCGTCGCGGTGCCGCATCTGTCCGGGCGCGTCTTTCCGTCGACCGCCTCATCGCGCACCTGGCTCACAGATGCCGGTGAACTGCCGCCACTGCTGCGCGGCGACCGGGCGTCGCTGGGGCCGCACGGAGTGCCGGTGCTTGACCTTTCCGCTGTCACGGATCGAAAACAGCTGTCGGACAGAATTTCCGAGCATCGAGACCGGCTCGCCGTACGGCGTGTCGACGAGGAGCGCAGGCTGCTCTACGTCGCGATCACCCGCGCCGAGGACACCCTGCTGCTCTCCGGACACCACTGGGGGGCAAAAGAACTCAACCCCCGCGGGCCGTCCGACTTCCTGTGCGAGGTCCGCGACGTGGTCGAAGCCCCGGCGTCGGATGGCCGCCCCTGCGGCCGAGTGGACCAATGGTCGCCGGCTCCCGCCGCGGGAGAGGCAAACCCGTTGCGCGACAACGCTATCGAGGAGACTTGGCCGCAAAGCCCGTCGGCCGGGGAGCGATCTCGTCTACACCGCGGCGCACAGCTGGTCGCCGCCGCGATGGCCGCCGAGCACGTCCCCGACGCATCCGACCCACACGGCTGGGCCGCCGAGGTCGACGCACTGGTGGCCGAGCGGCGACGCGATGTCGCGGCCCAGCCGGTCGTCGTGCCCCCTCAGCTCTCGGTCAGCAGCCTCGTCGAACTTGGCCGCGACCCGCAGGCAGCGGTCCGCAAGCTGCGCCGCAGGATGCCGGTGCCGCGGGGGGCAGACGCGTCGCTGGGCACCGCGTTTCACGACTGGGTGCAGCGCTATTACGGAGCCGAGCGGTTGTTCGACCTCGACGACCTGCCGGGAGCGGCCGACGGCGACCGGGGCCGCGTCGACGCCGATGAGCTGGCGGAACTGCGGGCCGCATTCGTCGCGTCACCGTGGGCGATGCGCACACCGCTGGACATCGAGGTGCCCTTCGAGATGACGATCGGCGGCCGCGTCGTCCGCGGCCGGATCGATGCGGTGTTCGCCGACAGCGACGGGGGATTCACCGTCGTCGACTGGAAGACGGGCGCCCATCACCGCGGAACGCGTCACGCCGCGATCCAGCTCGGCGTCTACCGGCTGGCCTGGGCGGCCCTGCGCGGGTGCGCCGAATCATCGGTTCGCGCGGTGTTTCACTTCGTGCGAAGCGGGCACACGGTGGCGCCCGTGGCGCTTCCGGACGTCGGCGGGATCGCCGCACTGCTGGAGGTCTCCGTCTGCGCATGAGGGCGCCCGATCGTGGCCCGCCCGAAGTTGGGCGCTCGCAGCTGTGTGCGCGACGACTTCGTGGTTACATGTTCGCGTGCGCTGGTCGGATGTGAGAACGGAACACGGTGGCCAGAGCTAGGTTGCGGCGACGCATGCGGGTACTCGACACGGAGCTGACCGCCAAGCCGGACGCCGCCCTGGTCGACTACCTCCGGATTCCGGAGAAATTCGTCAGCCCGGGCGCGAGAATCGGCCGGCGCTTGTTCTACGCGATGCTTGCCCTGTTCGCCGCGGTGTTCATCGTCTACATCGACCGGGAAGGCTATCGCGACGTCCAGGGAAACCAGATGTCGCTGCTGGACTGCCTCTACTACGCGACCGTGTCGCTGTCGACCACCGGCTACGGCGACATCACGCCGTTCACACCGTCGGCGCGCCTGATCAACGTCTTGGTGATCACACCGCTTCGGGTGGCATTCTTGATCGTGCTCATCGGTACCACCGTGGAGACGCTGACCGCGGCATCGCGTCAGGCCTTGAAAATCCAGCGATGGAGGAACTCCGTGCGCAACCACACCATCGTCATCGGATACGGCACCAAGGGCAGAACGGCGGTCGCCGCGATGGTTGGCGACGGTGTCCCGCCCGCCGAAATCGTCGTCGTCGACACCGACCAGGTCGCCTTGGACAATGCCAGCGCATCGGGCCTGGTCACGGTCCGTGGCGACGCCAACCGGTCCGACGTGCTGCGGCTGGCCGGCGCCCAGCACGCGGCGACGATCATCGTCGCCACCAGCAGCGATCCCACCGCGGTGATGGTGACGCTATCGGCTCGCGAGCTGGCGCCCAACGCCAAGATCATCGCCTCGATCCGGGAATCGGAGAATCAGCATCTGCTCCAACAGTCGGGTGCCGACTCGGTCGTGGTGTCTTCGGAGACCGCGGGCCGCCTCCTGGGCATCGCCAAGAAGGCCCCCGCCGTCGTCGAGTTGATCGAGGACATGCTGACTCCCGATGCCGGCCTGGCGATCGCCGAACGCGACGTGCAGCCCAACCAGGTCGGGGGTTCTCCGCGCCACCTGCCGATGATCGTGCTCGGTGTCGTCCGCGAGGGTCAATTGCTACGTATCGACGACCCGAGGGTCGACGCCATGGAGGCCGGAGACCGATTGCTCTACATCCGCGATGCCGCCGATGAGGACGACGATTAGTGTCCGATTTCCACCTGCGCCATGTCCCGAGGCTGTCGCGGGTCGGCGCCGACCGTTCCGATCAGCTTCGCACCGACATCGATGCCGCCGTAGCGGGCTGGGCTGACGCCGCCGTGTTGCGGGTCGACGCCCGCGGGCAGGTGATGGTTGCCGGCGGGTGTGTGGTGCTGGGCGGCGCCGCCGAACTCGGCGACGCACCGCCTCCCGACGCGGTGTTCCTCGGCCGCATCGAAGGCGGCCGGCATGTATGGGCCATCCGCGCCCCACTCGTCGCGCCCGAAGGCGCGGATGGTCAGATACTCGACCTCCGAATGGGCGGAACGGCATTCGACGATCTCAGCGCACAACTGGTGACCTCGGCGCTGGCCCTGCTCAACTGGCATGGCAGCGCCCGGTTCAGTCCGGTGGACGGTGTGCCCACCACGCCCGCCAAGGCGGGCTGGTCGCGCGTCGACCCGCACACCGGCGCCGAGGAATTCCCTCGCGTCGACCCGGCGGTCATCTGCCTGGTGGACGACGGCGCGGACCGCGTCGTGCTGGCCCGTCAGGCGGGGTGGCCGCGGCGGATGTTTTCGCTGCTCGCCGGATTCGTCGAAGCCGGGGAATCGTTCGAGACCTGCGTCATGCGTGAAATCGCCGAGGAGATCGGGCTTTCGGTGCGCAACGTCCGTTACCTGGGCAGCCAGCCCTGGCCGTTTCCGCGCTCGCTGATGGTCGGCTTTCACGCGGTCGCCGACCCCGATCAGCCGTTCGTTTTCGGCGACGGCGAAATCACCGAGGCGCGTTGGTTCACCCGTGACGAGGTGCGTACCGCTCTGGCCGCCGGGGATTGGGCGAGCGCTGCCGCGTCAGGGTCGGAGCTGCTGTTGCCCGGATCGATCTCGATCGCCCGGGAGATCGTCGAGTCCTGGGCGGCCGATCAGGACTGAGCCGACTCGCCGAGTTCGGACAGCTTGCCCAGGACGACGCGGATGCCGGGGTTGGTCAGCGTCGAATCGTCGGAGAACCGCAGCGTCGGAACGGTCCGGTTGCCGCCGTTGACCGAAGCCACGAACTCGGCTGCCGCGGGATCGTCGTCGATGTCGATCTCGGTGTAGCCAATGCCCTTGGAGTTCAGTGCCGCCTTGAGCCGGCTGCAGAA
This sequence comes from uncultured Mycobacterium sp., assembly GCA_964511995.1. GTDB lineage: Bacteria > Actinomycetota > Actinomycetes > Mycobacteriales > Mycobacteriaceae > Mycobacterium. Next base: position 12,857 of record CAZEHT010000022.1, on the reverse strand, counting down.
GCCACACCACGAGGTGGAATACATGATCAATGTGGGGGCGCCAGCGGTCACGGCGTCCTATCCTGCCGCATCGAGGTAGCGGGGCCGAGGCGGGTTGCTGTCGGGTCCTGCTGCCATGATGAAGCCCATGTCGACCGAGCCGGCCCTGATCGCCGGGCTCGACGACGAGCAGCGGGTAGCCGTTCTCGCCGGGCGTGGCCCGTTGTGTGTGCTGGCGGGCGCCGGGACGGGCAAGACGCGCACGATCACTCACCGGATCGCCCACCTGGTGGGCACCGGTCACGTCGCGGCGAGCCAGGTGCTCGCGGTGACGTTCACCCAGCGCGCCGCGGGGGAGATGCGTACCCGGCTTCGGGGTCTGGATGCCCTCGCGCGGACTGACGCCGGGGTCGGCACGGTACAGGCTCTGACGTTTCACGCCGCCGCACGCCGTCAGCTGCGGTATTTCTGGCCGCGGGTGGTCGGCGGAGGCGGTTGGCAGCTGCTCGACCGCAAGTTCGCCGTCGTGGCGCAGGCGGCCACGCGAGCCGGGCTGCAGGTGAGCACCGACGATGTCCGCGACCTCGCGGGCGAGATCGAGTGGGCCAAGTCCTCGCTCGTCACCCCCGAGCAGTATCCGGATGCGGTCGCCCGTGCCGTCCGGGATGTCCCGCTGGACGCCGAACGGGTGGCCGCCGTCTACGCCGGCTACGAGAGCCTGAAGTCGCGCGCCGAGGTCGCACAGCTCGACTTCGACGATCTGCTGCTGCACGTCGCGGCCGCCATCGAGGGCGACGACGCGGTTGCCGAGGAGTTTCGTGACCGGTACCGCTGTTTCGTCGTCGATGAGTTCCAGGACGTCACGCCGCTGCAGCACCGGGTGCTGACGGCCTGGCTGGGTGCACGCGACGACCTAACCGTGGTCGGGGACGCCAACCAGACCATCTACTCGTTCACCGGTGCGACCCCGCGATACCTGCTGGAGTTCTCGCGGTGGTTCCCCGACGCCACCGTCGTGCGCCTGGAACGCGACTATCGGTCCACGCCCCAGGTGGTGTCGCTGGCCAACCGGGTCATCGCGGCGGCGCGGGGACGCATCGCCGGAAGTCGGTTGCACCTGGTTGGCCAGCGAGACCCCGGTCCCGAGCCGGTGTTCGCCGAGCATGCCGACGAAGTCGCCGAGGCGACCGCGGTCGCGCAGTCGGTCAAGCGGCTGATCGAGACCGGCACGGCGGTCGCCGAGATCGCCGTGCTGTACCGGGTCAACGCCCAGTCCGAGGTCTATGAAGAAGCCCTCACCGTTGCGGGCATCCCGTTCCAGGTCCGGGGCGGCGAAGGATTCTTCGGACGCCAGGAGATCCGCCAGGCGCTGTTGGCGCTGCAGCGGGCCGCCGAACGCGACGGCGAGGGGTCGGCGGAAGATGTGCCTACCGCGGTCCGTGCATTGCTCGAACCGCTGGGGCTCACCGCGGAAGCTCCCGCGGGCGTCCGGGCGCGTGAGCGCTGGGAGGCGTTGGCGGCGTTGGCCGAGCTCGTCGAAGAAGAAGTCGCGCTGCGTCCGGATATTGACCTGGCCGGGCTCGTCGCCGAATTGAGGGTCCGCGCCGATGCCCGGCATCCACCGGTGGTGCAGGGCGTCACTCTGGCGTCGCTGCACGGCGCCAAGGGGCTGGAATGGGACGCGGTCTTTCTGGTCGGTCTCGTCGACGGCACACTGCCCATCTCGCACGCCCTGGCCCACGGACCCGACAGCGATGCCGTCGAAGAGGAACGCCGGCTGTTCTACGTCGGAATAACAAGGGCCAGAACGTATTTGACCTTGAGCTGGGCGTTGGCGCGCACGCCTGGGGCACGCCAGGGGCGCAAGCCGTCGCGGTTCCTCAACGGGCTCACCCCGCAGTCGCGTGCCGCGGCCGGATCGCCGCGGCGGCGGGCCGGTTCATCGCGTGGTGCCCCGGCGCGGTGTCGCGTCTGCGACCAGCAGCTCAAGACACCGGCGGCGGTGATGCTCCGGCGCTGTGAAACCTGCGCCGGCGACGTCGACGAAGCATTGCTCACGCAGCTGCGGGAATGGCGGCTGCGCACCTCGAAGGAACTCAACGTCCCTGCATATGTCGTGTTCACCGACAACACCCTGATCGCCATCGCGGAGTCACTGCCCACCGACGAAACCGCTCTGGTGGCGATCCCGGGAATCGGCGCGCGCAAGCTCGAACAGTTCGGCTCGGACGTGCTGGACATGGTTCGCGGCCGCATCTGATGGGCCTGCGAAACCGCAGGTCAAAAAATTGCTTGTCGATCGGCGGCGCAGTTGGCTAACCTCGAAACGCACATTCACGGCCCGGCGCAGCGGAAGGAGGGGCTCACGATGAACGGTAGGAGCCTCGCCTTCACCGTCGCAGATGGCGGCGTAGCGGCGCGTCGCACGGTGTTCCTTGCGGCCGTGCCGATCGCTGCGATCGCCGATCGCGCGCACGCCGCACAGGTGGCGGTCGCAATGCACGTTCGGAAGCGACCCGCCGCCAGCATTGACCCGTCCGTGGACGGCGGCTACCTCTAGCAGCCCCGACACCAGCCATGTGGCCACGGACCGAGTCAGCCGGATCCGTGGCCATAGTGTTTCAAGGGGCATTGACCGAAATCCCTTACCGGCCGGATCTCGATGAACAGACCATCACGAGACCAGGAAGCAGGTAGTGGACATGACCACCCTCAACTGCCGCAAGGACATTCGGGTGTTGCCGTGTCATGCGGAGGATCCCGATCTGTGGTTCGCCGAGAATCCCGCGGATCTGGAGCGCGCCAAGGTGTTATGCGGACGTTGCCCCATTCGCGCGCAATGTTTGACCGCCGCGCTCGAACGCGGGGAACCCTGGGGGGTGTGGGGCGGCGAGATCGTCGAACGCGGCAACGTCGTGGCACAGAAGCGGCCCAGGGGCCGGCCCCGCAAGGACGGGCCGCGGCCCGAGGCGGCGTGAAGCGACCGGAGGGCCGGACATCCCGGCCCTCAGGAGTCGAAAGGATCAGGGATTGTTGAAGCCGGGTACGAACTGCTCGGCGATCGTGCGGACGGGTACGTGCGCGTCGAGCTGACAGGAAATGGCGACGATCGAGGCGATGACCCGCATCGGGATCGCCAGCTTTGGCGGGATGTCCATCTGCCGGGCCGTCTTGATCTGCCCGGCCGCACGGTCTATGTCGACCGTGGCCAATCTCTGCAGCCATTTGCGGCTGTAGTGGAAGACCTCTACCTCCAGCGGCTCCACGTACTGCTGCAGCATGGCGTCTATGTCACGTGTCGAGACGTGTTCACCCTTCTGGATGAAACCGATCCGCTCCATGGTCGGCAGGAGCTTGTCGTAATCCTTGTCCACCGCGTAGCGCAGCATCTGCCCCAGCTCGACGGGCATGCCGCCAGGTAACGGCGCAACCGCGCCGAAGTCGATGACGCCCATCTTGCCGCCGGGCATCAGCATGAAGTTCCCCGGGTGCGCGTCGCCGTGCATCATCTCCAGCCTGCGCGGCGCATCGTCGGTCAGCTCGAACAGCCGGTAGCCCATCAGGTTTCGCTGCTCGCGGGTGCCTTCCCGAATGATGACCGAGAGCGGGATTCCCTCGATCCACTCGGCGATCACCACCTTTGGCGCGCTGGCAACTACCGCGGGCACCACGAAATGCGGGTGATCCTTGTACGCGTGGGCGAACGCCCGCTGGTTGTCGGCCTCCAGGCGGTAATCCAGTTCCATTTCGGTGCGTTCGATCAGCTCGTCGACAACGCCCTGCACATCGGCGCCGGAGGAGAGTTGTTTGAGTACGCCCACAAGGCGTTGCATGGTCTTGAGGTCGGCGCGCAAGGCTTCGTCAGCGCCGGGGTACTGGATCTTGACGGCCACCTCGCGGCCGTCCGACCACAGCGCCTTGTGGACCTGCCCGATGCTGGCCGAGGCGACCGGATTGTCGTCGAACGACGCGAATCGTTCGCGCCATCTCGTTCCCAGCTGCCCGTCGAGCACACGATGCACCCTGGCTGCCGGCAACGGCGGGGCGTCCTTCTGCAACTTGGTCAGCGCCTCGCGGTACGGCTGGCCGAACTGCTCGGGGACGGCGGCCTCCATCACCGACAATGCCTGGCCCACCTTCATCGCACCCCCCTTCAGTTCGCCGAGCACCGAGAACATCTGATTGGCCGCCTTCTCCACGAGTTCGGCGTTGACCTCGTCCTTCGACTTTCCGGTCAGGCGTTTGCCGAATCCCAACGCGGCGCGCCCGGCCATACCGACGGGAAGGCTTGCGAGCTTTGCATTGCGTGCGACGCTGCCGCGTTTGATCTCTGCCACGAGATCATCATCCACGATGGGAGCGAACAAAAGATAAATTGGGCATCGTGGGTCAGCACCGGCAACGCGGATGTCGGGGCCAGTGCCGTGTCACGATCGAACCTGACCCCACGTCGAACTCCAGCGTGGTCGACAGGGTCGACGGCGGAGTTCGGTCCAAATTTCCGCGGACGGCCCGGATGACGCTGTCGACCTGTCCCAGCGCCAGCGCGGCAGTGGCCAGCATCGTCGCGCGGTCAGCGGAGCCCATCGTTTCGCGCAGCTGCGCGGCGACCGCGGGCCAGCCCGCGTCACGGTCCGTGCGGTGCAGATCCGCACACCCCAAACAGCTGGTCACACCCGGAATCACCATGGGGCCGACAAGCCCGGTTCGGTCGCGGATCCGCACATGCAGATGCGCTACACCGGCGTCGTGCAGCTCACGTGCCAGGCGCGGGTCGACCACGAGGTGGTCGGTCAGTACCACCAGGTCGGTGTTGTCGGGTCGGACAGCCGCATGCGGCTGGCTTGTGTGGCTGATACGCGCGCTTGAGCAGCGCAGTGACTCGACCAGCAGTTCGGCCAGCGGACCGCGGCCGTGCACACGGATCGAGGCCGTGCGCCCGTCCGAACTGTCGGGCTGCCGACGCGCCACCCCGGCCTGCGCGAGGGCGTCGACGAGGTCGGCGAACCCCGACGGGTCTACGGCTCCGTTGCGAGCGGCCTCCGCGACAAGTTCGTCCAGACCCACACCGCAGCGCATCGAACGCAACACACCGGCCAGCGCCGATGCGGTCAAACCGGGCGGCGGTGCCACCAGGACGGCTCGCCGTGGATCCCAGCCGACTTGTACGGCGCCGTCGGGGCGCAGCAACACCGGCAGTGCCGGATCCAGGCTGTAGCGCCGTGCCATGCCGTGACATTGGCACGGCATGGCACGGCGGCGGACTCAGTTATCCACAGGCGGGTCGGGTTCGTCCTTGTCGAGCCCCCGATCCAGCGTCTCCCGCAGGGCGTCGTCGAGCGCGCTGTCGATCCCGCTGGTGTCGCCGCCGATCACCCTGTCGATGAAGCTCGCGGGCTCGTCGAGGTCGTCGGCGCCGGGCAACAGGTCGGGGTGTTGCCAGATGGCGTCTCGGGCGTCGATGCCGGCGGCGGTGGTCAGCCGTTCCCAGAGTCGTGCTGCTTCGCGCAGTTTGCGTGGCCGCAACTCCAGCCCGACGAGCGTCGCAAACGTCTGTTCGGCCGGGCCTCCCGTGGCGCGGCGGCGGCGCAGCGTCTCGGCTAGCGCGGCCGCGCCGGGCAGTCGGTCGCCGAGAGCCCCGGTGACCACGTTCTCGACCCACCCTTCGATGAGCGCCAAGAGCGTTTCGAGCCGTTCCAGCGCGGCTTTCTGCTCGGGTGATGACTTGGGCTCGAAAATGCCCTGGTTCAGCAGCTGTTCGAGCCCCGACGGATCGGTGAGGCTGGCGGGGTTGAAACCCTGGACGAACTCTTCGATGCCGCTCATGTCGATCGAGATGCCCTTGGCGTATGCCTCGACGGTGGTGAGCAACTGGCTGGCCAGCCACGGCACATGGCTGAAGAGCCGGTGGTGAGCGGCTTCGCGGGCGGCCAGGAACGTGAGGATCTCGGCGCGCGGCTGCTCCAGGCCGGAGGAGAACTCCTCGATGGCCGCAGGCATCAGCGCCGCCAGGCCGGTGGGCCCCAGTGGCAGGCCGATGTCGGTCGAGGTGAGCACCTCCTTGGATAGGCGTCCCAGCGCCTGGCCGAGCTGGGAGCCGAACGCAATGCCGCCCATCTGCGAGATCATCGACAACAGCGGACCGGCCATGCTCTTGGCCTCGTCCGGCAATGCCGCCGTCCATACCGTTGAAATCTGTTGGGCCACAGGGTCGCACAGGCGCTTCCAAGTATTCAGCGTGCTGTCGATCCAGTCGTTGGGCGTCCATGCCAGGGCTTTGGAGGTCCCCGCCGGAAGGCTGGTGGCGGCGTCGAGCCAGGTTTCGGCGAGGTGCACGGCGTCGGCGACCGCCGTGCTGGTGCCCGCAGGGATGGGTGCGCTGAATCCGATGGAACTGGAGGCCAGTTGACGGGCCAGGTCGTAGTTCACCGGGCCCGACGCGCCCGCGCCCGTCAGCGCGCTTCCCGCGCCGGCGAACATCTGGCCCAGTCTGGTGAAGATCTGTCCGAGATCGGAGATGTCGCCCGAGGAGAACCCGAACGGATCCGGGGACTCCGGCCCGGGGCGGTCGGGGCCTTTATCCTTGGATTCGTCACCGTGGGGGTCTTCTCCGGCGGAGAAGCCGAAGGGGCGCTCAGGCATGACCCCAACGGTACCCATCGCGACCGACGTATGCGGGGTGTCTGCTATTGCCGTCCGCCAACCGGGGCCGCGGACCGGCGCGCCGGGTGCGGGCGCGGTCGTGGCTTAGGGTTGGCGGCGTGAGCAGGCGAATCATGACGCTGGCGGTGGCGCTGGTGCCGATTCTCGTTTTCGGCATCCTGGCCTCCGTGGTGGCGGTGCCGTTCGTGGCATTGGGCCCCGGGCCGACGTTCAACACGCTGGGCGAGTACGACGGCAAGCCGGTCGTCGACATCGAGGGAACCGACGTCAAGCCGACGTCGGGAAATCTCAACATGACGACGGTATCTCAGCGCGACGGCCTGACGCTGGGCCAGGCGCTCATGTTCTGGATGTCGGGGCGTGACCAGCTCGTTCCGCGCGACCTGGTCTACCCGCCGGACAGATCGCGCGAGGACGTCGAGAAGGACAACGACGCCGAGTTCAAGGCGTCCGAAAACAGCGCCGAGTACGCGGCGCTGGGCTATCTGAAGTATCCCGCCGCGGTGACGGTGGCCGAGGTCAAAGACCCCGGACCGGCCGCGGGCAAACTGCAGGCCGGAGATGCCATCGACGCCGTCAACGGAACCATGGTCGCAAACGTCGACGAATTCACCTCCCTGCTGAAGGCGACGAAGCCGGGGGAGAACGTGGTGATCGACTTCCGCCGTAAGAACGCTCCCCTCGGGACGGTGACCATCCCTTTGGGTTCAAATCCGGACCGTGACCATGGCTACCTGGGGGTGTCGGTGCTCGACGCGCCGTGGGCCCCGTTCATCATCGACTTCAACCTGGCCAACATCGGCGGACCGTCGGCGGGCTTGATGTTCAGTTTGGCGGTCATCGACAAGCTGACCACCGGCGATCTCAACGCGGCGAAGTTCGTGGCCGGAACGGGGACGATCACCATGGACGGCAAGGTGGGCCCGATCGGCGGCATCACCCACAAGATGGTGGCCGCCCGGGAGGCTGGGGCAACCGTCTTCCTGGTTCCGGCCGACAACTGCGACGAGGCGCGGACGGCTCCCCAGGACGGCATGCAAGCCGTCAAGGTGACCGATCTGGGTCAGGCGATCGACGCACTCAAGGCCATTTCAGCCGGTGGCGAAGTGCCGCACTGCTGATGCCGTGCGGCGGTGCCTGCACTGCTGATGCCGTGCGGCGGTGCCTGCACGGAGTCGTTGCGTACAGTTGTTG
>CAZEHT010000022.1:0-4921 GCA_964511995.1 uncultured Mycobacterium sp. | reverse complement strand
GCACTGCTGATGCCGTGCGGCGGTGCCTGCACGGAGTCGTTGCGTACAGTTGTTGGCACTCTCGTCGCGCACCGTTCAACGACATCGATCAGGAGCCAACACCGTGGGGATGCGTCCAGTCGCCAGGATGCCCAAGCTGACTAAGCGCAGCCGAGTTCTGGTCGGCCTCGCGTTCGCCGTCGTCGCGCTGCTGTTGTTCGGGCCGCGGCTCATCGATACCTATGTCGGCTGGCTGTGGTTCGGCGAGGTGGGGTTCCGTTCGGTGTTCACCACCTTGTTGGTCACCCGGCTGGTGGTGTTCGCGGTGGTGGCGGTGGTGGTCGGTGTCATCGTGTTCGCCGGTCTGACCCTGGCTTATCGCACCCGCCCGGTGTTCGTGCCCACCGCGGGTCCGCAGGATCCCGTGGCGCGGTACCGCACCGCGGTGATGATGCGGCTGAACCTCGTCGGCTACGGTATTCCGGCGGCACTCGGCGTATTGGCCGGTTTGATCGCACAGGCGAACTGGGTTCCCGTCCAACTGTTCCTGCACGGCGGCTCGTTCGGGATCGCCGACCCACAGTTCGGCAAGGATCTCGGCTTCTACGCGTTTCAGCTGCCGTTCTACCGGATGGTGCTGTTCTACCTCTTCGCCGCCGTGTTCCTGGCATTCGTCGCCAATCTGCTGGGGCACTACATCTTCGGCGGCATTCGCCTTGCGGCCCGGGGTGGCGTGCTCAGCCCGGCCGCCCGCATCCAACTGCTGACGCTGGTCGGGATACTGGTGCTGCTCAAGGCGGCGGCTTACTGGCTGGACCGTTACGAACTGCTATCGCACACCCGCGGCGGCAAGCCGTTCACCGGCGCCGGCTACACCGATATCAACGCCGTGCTGCCGGCCAAGTTGATTCTCATGGCGATCGCCCTGATCTGTGCCGTCGCCGTGTTCTCGGCGCTGGTCTTGCGCGACCTAAGGATCCCTGCGATCGGGTTGGTGCTGCTGGTGGTGAGCTCCGTCATCATCGGGGCCGCATGGCCCATGGTGGTCGAGCAGTTCAGCGTCAAGCCCAACGCCGCGCAGAAGGAACGCGAGTACATCAGGCGCAGCATCATCGCCACCCGGCAGGCCTACGGGCTGACCGACGAGACGGTGACCTACCGCGACTACAGCGGAAACACGCCCACGTCGGCGGCTCAGGTAGCCTCCGATCGCAACACCATCTCCAACATCCGGCTGCTCGACCCGACGATCGTCGGCCCGGCGTTCACGCAGTTCCAGCAGGGGAAGAACTTCTACAGCTTCCCCGACCAGCTTTCGATCGACCGCTACACGGGACCCGACGGCGCCCTGCGTGACTTCGTGGTGGCCGCTCGCGAGCTCAATCCCGTCCGGCTGATCGACAATCAGCGTGACTGGATTAACCGCCACACCGTCTATACCCACGGCAACGGGTTCATCGCGTCTCCGGCGAACACCGTGCGCGGAATCGCCAACGACCCCAACCAGAACGGCGGTTACCCGGAGTTTCTGGCCAGCGTCGTCGGTGCCAACGGCAGCGTGGTGTCACCCGGGCCGGCGCCGCTGGATCAGCCGCGGGTCTACTTCGGTCCGATCATTTCAGCGACGGCCAGCGACTATGCGATCGTTGGGAGCAACGGCACCGACCGTGAGTACGACTACGAGACCAACACCGAAACAAAGAACTACACCTACACCGGTGAAGGCGGGGTGCCGCTCGGCAACTGGCTGGCGCGCAGTGTGTTCGCGGCCAAGTTCGCCGAGCGGAACTTCCTGTTCTCCAATGTGATCGGGCCGAACAGCAAGATCATTTTTAACCGCGATCCCGCCAAGCGGGTGCAGGCCGTGGCGCCGTGGCTGCGGGCAGACTCGACCGTTTACCCGGCGATCGTCAACAAGCGGATGGTGTGGATCGTCGACGGCTACACCACGCTGGACAACTACCCGTACTCGGAACTGACCTCGCTGTCCTCGGCGACCGCGGACTCCAGCGAGGTCGCGGTGACCAGGATGCTGCCCGACAAGCAGGTTTCCTATATTCGCAATTCGGTGAAGGCAACCGTCGACGCCTATGACGGCACCGTCACATTGTACGCGCAGGACGAGTCCGATCCGGTGCTGCAGGCCTGGATGAAAGTGTTCCCGGGCACTGTTCAACCACGCAGCGCCGTCTCACCCGACCTGGCCGCGCACCTGCGCTACCCAGAGGACCTGTTCAAGGTACAGCGTGCGCTGCTCGCCAAGTATCACGTCGACGACCCGGTGACGTTCTTCTCGACATCGGACTTCTGGGACGTCCCACTGGACCCCAATCCCACCGCGTCGAGCTACCAGCCGCCTTACTACATCGTCGCCAAAGACATCGCGGCCAACGACAATTCGGCGGCGTTCCAGCTGACGAGCGCGATGAACCGGTTCCGGCGAGACTTCCTGGCGGCCTACATCAGCGCCAGCTCCGACCCGGACTCCTACGGCAAGATCACGGTGCTGACCGTTCCTGGCCAGGTCAACGGACCCAAGCTGGCATTTAACGCGATCAGCACCGATACGGCCGTCAGCCAGGATCTGGGTGTGATCGGTCGTGACAACCAGAACCGCATCCGGTGGGGCAACCTGCTGACGCTGCCCGTGGGGCAGGGCGGTCTGCTCTACGTGGCGCCCGTCTACGCGTCGCCGGGCAGCAGTGACGCGGCATCGACGTATCCGCGGCTCATCCGCGTCGCGATGATGTACAACGACAAGGTCGGCTACGGCCCGACGGTGCGAGATGCGCTCGACGAGATCTTCGGACCGGGGGCGGGGGCGACCGCCACCGGTCCCGCGCTCACCGGCCCCGCCCCGCCGGCGGCCGCGCAAGCCGCTGTCGTGGGCGCGCCCCCCGAAAGCGCTCCGGCCAATCCCGAGATTCCTATCCCGGTGGGGATACTGCCCGCGCCCGCGGGCGCGGTCCAGCTATCGACGCCAAAGGCCGCGGCGCTGCAGGAAGTGCAGGCCGCCATGACTGCCGCGCAGCAGGCGCAGCGCAGCGGCAATTTCGCCGAGTACGGTCAGGCACTCCAGCGTCTGGACGAGGCGATGACCAAATACGGCAACACCAGGTAGGGCAGTGGCCCGGGGGAGCCCGCGGTCCCGCGGGGCAGCGTGCCCCCTTCTTCGCGAGCGTGCCCCCGCACGCATTCCTCCCTCGGCGAGCGTGCGCGTCTCCGGTCGACACGCCGAGGTGTGCACCGGATCGGCGCGGTGGGCAAACGGCTAAAGCGCGCTCCGACCACGCGATTTGGAGTGCCGCGACGCTCCCGGTAACCTAGCGACTACCCATCGCGGGGTGGAGCAGCTCGGTAGCTCGCTGGGCTCATAACCCAGAGGTCGCAGGTTCGAATCCTGTCCCCGCTACTGAGAGAATCGGCCCCCGGAGTCTCCTCCGGGGGCCGATTCGGTTGGCTTTGGGCAACCCTGATTGTGTCCGCGCCGAAATCGCCTCATGCGAGTGTGATCTACCTCGGGATAGAGCCCGCTAACGGTCAGTACTCCTTGATATCTGCTACCTGGCACCACGGATGAGTTCGACGGCTTCGATCATGGCGTAACGCGCACTGAGATGGTCCAGAATCCCGTCAACGGTGGACGACGGCCGAATGAATCTGGCGGACATGGCGATCACTGCTTGACGTGCGACGTCGGGGGACACTGAGACGGTGTCGGCGGCGAACTGGGCAGGTGATATGACGGTGAGCGACTTGGGGATCAGTTGCGGTGGAAAGTCCTTCAGGTTGCTCGTGACGATTGTGTCAGCCCCTCCAACCAGTGCCGCCGCGACCACGTGTTCGTCGTCGACGTCGGGCAGTCCGAACGTGCCCTCAAGGCCTTCCCAGTTCGCCACCATGGCATCGTTGAACGCCGAACTCATCTGATCGACGAGGCGTTGGGCTATCTGCCCTGCCAGGACTGGGGCGTGGCCACGGTCTACGAGCTTTTGTGCGTCGTGGTAACGCAATTCGTCAAGGATTGCGCTTGACCACAAAGGCCGATACAAGCCCTCGACCGCCAACGACAGCAGGAAGTCGCGTTGCAGGCTGGGCCTCAGCACCGAGGTGTCCAACAGGGCGGCGAACATTATCGGATTTCTGTCAGTGCGTTGCGACCTTGGCCCGGCGCTGTTCGGCGACGACTCGGCGCGCTTCACGCAGTCGCTGGCGAACGACTTCGGGATCGTCGCCCGTATTGATGTCGACCGTTGTGGCCGCCAGCGCCTCGTACTGGCGATTGCGCCGCTGCTCGCGATATGCCAGAACGTCGTCGAGCAACAGTCGGTGACGATTGCCGATCCGTTCGGCGGCCAACGTACCGTCGGTGATCAGGCGGATCACAGTGGGGCGGCTGACCCCTAGCAGGTCTGCGGCCTGCTGGGTGGTCAATTTCATCGTCTGCGGCGCGATGGTGACCGCCTTGCCGGCATGTAGTGCCGCGACGACCTTGGTCAGGGCTTGGTGGACTGAACGCGGTAACTCGATGCGGTCATGCTCATCGATCCCTACTAGGGCGTAACTGGGTGATGCAGCCACCTTGCCCCGAATGCGTTCATGGCTGGCCAGGAACCCGACGACCGTGGCCAACTCGTCGGGATTCTCCGGGATGAAGGTGACTGCTTCTGCAGCTTCGGCGCCCATATCAGATCCTATTCAAATTAATCGAAAGACAGTTCGGAACGTTCGAATACTACCTCAGATTCAAGACGTCCGATACGCGCCGGCTCGGACCCGGCGGTTCGTTGACTTCGTGCGCCAGCAGTTCGTTAGGGGTTGGGGTTGTACCCGTCACCGAGCTGACTAGTACCTCCGCCCCCGCGGCCGTACCGTGACACCGGCAGCCTTCAAGATCTTCAGCACTGTCGTTCGTCCGATGACAAACGCTTCTGCCACTTCC
>CAZEHT010000021.1:0-41554 GCA_964511995.1 uncultured Mycobacterium sp. | reverse complement strand
AATCATCGTGGCGCATCTGTGACGCGCTTGGGTGCCGGTCCGCTGGATCGGTTAGTTAGTTAGCAGGGGACGTCGGGAAGGCCCGTTCATTACGCGGTTCGCCCCGCCCGCCGGTACGGGAGGCCGGCGCCGGGTGCTTGGATCGCTGGCCTCATACCCCAGAGGGGTATAGTTCACCTACGACGGTTTGTGCAGGTATTTGCAATGAAGGGGAGGGGGATGTGGTGATCAACGCGAAGATGTCGACCATCGCGACTCGTGCAGCGTTCGTGGTGGCGGTAGCTCTGGCGGTGCCGGGCTGTAGCTCGCCGGCCCGACAGGCCGACGCGACCACTGTGCCGGCGGCTACCACCGCCGCCGCGCCCGCCGCTGCCCACAATCACGCTGACGTCATGTTCGCCCACATGATGATTCCGCATCATCAGCAGGCGATCGAGATGAGCGACGTGCTGCTGGCCAAGCAGGGGATCGATCAACGCGTGGCGGATTTAGCGAGGCAGATCAAGGCGGCCCAGCAGCCCGAGATCGATCAGATGCGTGGTTGGCTGAACGATTGGGGCGTGCCTGCCATGCCGATGGCGCCGGGCGACGGTGGCATGCCGGGAATGCATCACGGCCAGATGCCGGGTATGGATCACGGCATGGGGGGCATGACTGGCATGGGGATGGTTTCGCAGGCCGACATGGACGCGCTGCGAGCGGCCCAAGGCGTACAGGCAAGCAGGCTGTTCCTCACGCACATGATCGCCCATCACGAAGGCGCGATCAGGATGGCCCGGGACGCGATCAACAACGGTCAATACCCGGCCGCGATCGAGATGTCGAGGTCGATTGTCATCAGCCAGCAGAAGGAAATTGACACGATGAACCAAATCCTCCCTACCCTCTGACGTGTTCGGCAGATCTGGCGGCGGCGACTTCGGCGGATTCTCCAGTGGTCGCCGAGCGTGTGGGCTATGCAATTTTTTTATTTGCGGTTTCGCATGATTCGCATGAATAGCCACCACGGTCGGCGAAGGCGGGGATGATCTCCTGCTCATCTGGACCTCATCTGGCCGCCGGCGAGCTTGAACCAGCAGGATTGTTCGTCCGCGGATATTTTTCCTCGGTGACGATGCGAGTAATGCACTACTCGACTTCGTGAAAGCCCGACCGACTTCCCTGTCGCGGCCTGGGATACCAGGATCTGCGGCAGTCGGGATCGTCCCATCGAACAGCCAGCCGGCAAAGGCTGCGTGCACACCAGCGTCTTTGAACGTCTATGAACAAGGGCGTCTGATACCGCATTTGTCTGCCGGGTCTTTTTATCCCCTGGGCCAGTCAATGTGGAAAGAGGTGAAATTACGTATACGCATTCTCGGGTATCAACGCATTTATTCATTGCGCCGGACACGGCCGATGGCTGAATTACATAGCTATGCTAGGATTTATCGACTATCAATCCCGCCCATTTGTCGCCTTTGGAGTGCCCGTGCGCGTCCTGCTGATCCACGCCGACCAGTTCTCGTTTCGGGTGACGGACAAAACATCGGTTTCATCGTTCGGCGACGAGGCCACCGCGATTGCTGACAACCTGCGGCTCGACGACGTACTCGTGTGCTTCATCGCCGTGGAGGCCACCGACGAAGCCGGCCCGGACGACGTGGCCGCTCAGGCCAACGCACGCATCAGGGAGACGGCGGACAAACTGGGCGCCGTGCGGGTCATGGTGTACCCGTACGCACACCTGTCAAGCAGCCTGGCCAAGCCGCGGGTTGCCGCCTCGGTCATCGCCGAGGTTGCCGCGCTGCTGCGCAGCGATGAAGTGCTCGACGTGAGCCGAGCGCCGTTCGGCTACTACAAGTCCTACGAGATCTCGTGCAAGGGTCATCCTCTGTCCGAACTGGCCATGACCCTCACGCCGGGCGACCGGGCGCCGGAGGCCGTTCCCGCGGTGGTCGCCGAATCCGAAGCCCTCGCCGCGGAGAAGACGCTGAAATCGGAGTGGCGTCTCTACCAGCCGGACGGTTCCTACGTTCGGGCCGACGAGTTCGACTTCTCCACCGACGAAGGCCTGAAAGACCTTTACGCATACGAACGCTCGGGCAGCCGCGTCGCCGAGGAAGCGCCGCCCCATATCAAGCTGATGCGCGAACAGGAGCTGGTGGACTACGAGCCGGCTTCCGACACCGGAAACCTGCGGTGGTATCCGAAAGGCCTTGTCGTCAAACGCCTGCTCGAACAGCACGTCGGCCGCATGGTCACCGATTACGGGGCCATGGAGGTCGAGACTCCGATCATGTACGACTACGCGCACCCCGGACTCTCGAAATACCTCAACCGGTTTCCCGCCCGGCAGTATGTCGTCAAGAGCGAGGACAAGGAATTCTTCCTGCGGTTCGCCGCGTGCTTCGGCCAGTACCTGATCCAGCACGACATGGTGACCTCGTACCGCGATTTGCCGGTGCGTCTCTACGAACTGACCCACTTCTCGTTCCGGCGTGAGCAGGGAGGAGAGGTGGCCGGCCTGCGCCGGCTGCGTACGTTCACCATGCCGGATATGCACAGCCTGGTTCGTGACATGTCGATGGCTAAAGACGAATTCCTCAAACAGGTGTCCTTGTGCATGCAATGGCTCGACGATCTCGGTCTGCAGTGCGTGCCCGCCGTCCGCTTCGTCCGGTCGTTCATCGACGAGCACCCGGAGTTCGTCGGGGATCTCATGGCGACGATCGGCCGGCCCGCACTGGTCGAGGTATGGGACAGCCGCTTCTTCTACTTCGTCGTGAAGTTCGAGATGAACTTCGTCGACACCGCGAAGAAGGCCGCGTGCCTGTCCACGGTCCAGATCGACGTCGAAAACACCGAACGGTTCGACATCGACTACGTCGCCGAAGACGGCACCAAGCACCACCCGCTGCTGATGCACACTTCCGTCTCGGGATCCCTGGACCGCAACCTCTACGCCATTCTGGAGACTCAGGCGATCCGGGTGGCTGGCGGCGAGAAGGCGTTCTGGCCGGTGTGGCTGGCGCCGACCCAGGTTCGGCTGTTGCCGGTGTCGGCGGCTCAGGTTGCCGGTGCGGTCGAACTCGCCGACAAGATCCCGTACCGGGTCGACGTCGACGACCGCGATGAGAAGCTCGGCCGCAAGGTGCGCGACGCGGAACGCGAGTGGATCCCCTACGTCCTGGTGATCGGCGACAGGGAACTCTCCAGCGGACAGCTGACGATCCGCGCCCGCCTCGGCGACCAGACGACGATGACGCTCGACGAATTCCTGCAACGACTGGCCGACGAGACCGCGGGTAAGCCCTTCCGGGGACTAAACACGCCGCGCCTGGTGTCGAAGCGTCCGATCTTCGTCGGCTGACGCCGCGGGGTCCCGTGTAGCACACTTCTGCCGCATGAGGAGCAACATCACGCTGCAGATCTGGGAACGCCGGGGTCGTCGCCGCATTGCTGATGATCGGCGGTATCAGCCTGCTCGGCAAGATTACCGGCACGATCGCGTCGTGGATCGTCCAGCGGGTCGGGGAGGAGGACGATGCCACCCAGGCGATCACCGTGGCACACCTCGATCAGATACGCCAGGAGATCGCGGCGCTGAGACTGCAGCTTCAACAGGATTCGCGATGACCCCCGGATCGGCTGTGACATTCTTGCGGGCATGGGTTCATTGGCAGGCCGCCGAGTCGCGGTCACAGGTGGGGCTCAGGGGATCGGCCGGGCGATCGGGCAGGCGCTGATCGACGCGGGATGCGCAGTGGCGCTCGGCGACGTGCGCGAAGCGGAGGTCAAACAGACCGCAACCGAACTGGGCGAGGCCGCCACCGGTTACCACCTAGACGTGATGGACCCGACGAGCTTCGAGTCGTTTCTGGACCAGGCCGCCGCCGACTTCGGAGATATCGACGTTCTGGTCAACAACGCCGGCATCATGCCGATCGGTCCCTTCCTCCAAGAGCCCGCCGCACTCACCCGCCGAACCGTGGAGATCAACCTCATGGGGGTCCTCACCGGTACCCGGTTGGCGGGTGAACGCTTCGTCGCGCGCGGCTCGGGCCACGTCGTCAACATCGCCTCCGTGATGGGAACGCTCGCCTCACCGAACGCCGCCACCTACTGCGCGGTCAAGTACGGCGTGGTCGGATTCAGCGCCGCACTGCGTCAGGAATGGCGGTCGACCGGTGTCAACATCTCCGCCATCTGCCCGGGTTTTGTGCGCACCCACCTGATCGCCGGTATGTCGCCGCCGGCCTATCTTGAGCGGTTCCTGCTGGTAGAGCCCGAGGACGTCGCCGCCGCCGTGGTCAACACCCTCTCCGAGGGCAAATCCGGCAACGTCTTCGTCCCCGAATTGGTCGGTCTGGTCGCGCGCGCCTCCGCTCCCGTCCCTACACCGATCCTCGACATGTGCTTTCGCCTGCTCGGCGGCCACCGGGTCACGACTGAACTCGACCGGGAGAAGCGGGCGGGCTACCAGGCACGAGCCGAAGGCAGCGATGACAGGGATGAGCAGTGAGCGGCGCCCAGGCCCGGGTGGAATTGACGGGAGTCAAGGGTGTCCCCGAAACCGTGCTGAGCGAGCTGTTGCTGGCCTCGCTACCCCTCAACGAGTCGCAAGCACCGTGGGAGTGCCACTGCTCGGCGGTTGTGTGGGTCGACCGCGGCGGTCGTGCCGGCGCCGCGGCGCTCCCGCCGGCCTTGGCGGGTAGCCCGGCCCTGGCCGTGGCGGGCGCATTCGTGCGCTACACCGATACCCCGGTGGGTCCCTATGACGAGGTGCTCGGCATGGTGGCCGCGCGCACGGGGCTGCGCCCATGGGGACACGTCGCCTTCATGGCCGTGGATTCCAAGGCCAGCCTGGTCGGAGGACGCACCAATTGGGCGATGCCCAAGACGCTTGCCCGTTTCGACGGAGAACCCGCCAATGGCCGCGCCATGACCGGCGCGGGCGACGACCAGATTGCGTGGTCGGTCAGCGCCACCCCCCGTGCCATCGGATTCAGGTTGCCGGTGAAGGCCAAAGGGAGCGCACGTCAACAGTCCAGCGACGGCCGGGTGGGCGAGTCGGTGCTGACCTTCGCCGGACGAGCCCGGCCCGCGGTGGTGACCGTCAAGGTTTCGTCGGCTGCCACGCTGGCGACGTGGCTGCGCCCGGGGCTGCACGTGGGAGCGGTCATCGACAGAGCGACCTTCAGTCTCGGGGTGCCGGCCTTCCACTGATCGCGGGCAGCGGCGAGGGGCGACGTCCGGCTTGGCGCGGGCCATCACTATCGTGTCGGTCAACGCCCCGCCGCGTCCCCGGCGCGGGAACACCCCAGGACGGTCATGGCGGCTTGAGAAGACCGTCCGGCTAGGAGACCGTGTGCCCCTCAGTACTGTCGCCCTCGAACTGGTGCCGCCGAACGCAGAGCGCGGCGGCGAGCAAGCCGTCGAGGATGCCCGCAATGTGCTGACACGCGCCGGCGAGGCGGGTCTCGACGGGCGGATCGGGCACGTCATGATGCCGGGGATGATCGACGAGGACGGCGACCGTCCGGTCGAGATGAAGCCGAGGATGGACGTCCTCGAGTTCTGGTCGACCATCAAGCCGGAGCTGCCCGGCGTTCACGGGCTGTGCACGCAGGTCACCGCGTTCATGGACGAGCCGACGCTGCGCCGCAGGCTTACCGACCTTCGCGACTCCGGGATCGAAGGCATCGCGTTCGTCGGCGTGCCACGCACGATGGCAGACGGTGAAGGCTCGGGAGTGGCGCCCACCGACGCGCTGTCGATTTTCGACGCCGTGCCCAACCGCGGTGCCATCCTCATCCCCACCCGCTACGGTGAGCTGGGCAGATTCGGCTTCAAATGCGGGCGCGGAGCGACGTACGGGATGACCCAGTTGTTGTATTCCGACGCCATCGTCGGCTTCCTGACCGAGTTCGCCGCCACCACCGACCACCGGCCCGAGATCCTGCTGTCCTTCGGTTTCGTGCCGGCGGTGGAGACCCGGATCGGCCTGATCGACTGGCTGATCAAGGATCCCGGAAACGCCGCCGTGGCCGCCGAGCAGGCGTTCGTCCGCTCTCTGGCGGCCATGGATGCAGCCGAACGCCGCAAGCGGATGATCGATTTGTACAAGCGGGTCATCGACGGCGTCAGCGGCCTCGGCTTTCCACTCAGCGTGCATTTCGAAGCCGCGTATGGCATCAACAAGGCGGCGTTCGACACTTTCGCCGAGATGCTCGCCTATTGGTCGCCGGATCGCCCCTGACGTCCGCGGCGAAGCTGATGTGAGCTCGGGACGCGGTTCGCAGGACATCCCGCATATCCTCGGCGGGATGTCCGAACCCTCCCGCGCAGAACTGCGCGCGCGGCTGGTCGGGCTGACCATCCGCGACGCGGTGCGACTGGGTCGCCGCCTGAACGACCCGCGGGCCGACCTCGGCAAGCTGACCGGGGCCTTCGCGGCGGCCGAGGCACTGATCGAGGCACGCTCGGCGGCGCTACCGCCGATCACCTACCCGGACCTTCCGGTCAGCGAGAGGCGCGACGAGATCGCCGCGGTGATCCGCGACAACCAGGTGGTGGTGCTCGCCGGCGAGACCGGTTCGGGCAAGACCACTCAGCTGCCCAAGATCTGCCTGGAGCTGGGCAGGGGTATCCGCGGGACCATCGGTCACACCCAACCGCGCCGGTTGGCGGCCCGTACCGTCGCCCAGCGCATCGCCGACGAACTGGGCACCCCGCTCGGCGACGTCGTCGGCTACACCGTCCGGTTCACCGATCGCGGCAGCGACCGCACCCTGGTGAAGATGATGACCGACGGCATCCTGCTCGCCGAGATACAGCGCGACCGAAATCTACTGCGCTACGACACGATCATTGTCGACGAAGCGCACGAGCGCAGCCTCAACATCGACTTCCTGCTCGGCTATCTTCGGCGGCTGATGCCGCGGCGTCCCGACCTCAAGGTGATCGTCACCTCGGCGACCATCGAACACCAGCGATTCGCGGCGCATTTCGGCGGCGCGCCGGTCGTCGAAGTCTCCGGACGCACCTTTCCGGTCGAAATTCGTTACCGTCCAATAGAAGTCGTCCTAGACAGCGAAGGCCGGGAGGATCCCGACGACCCGGATCGCGACATCGTCCGCACCCAGGCGCGCGACCCTATCGAGGCCGTCGTCGACGCCGTTCATGAACTTGCCGCCGAGCCGCCCGGGGACGTGCTGGTGTTCCTGTCCGGCGAGCGGGAAATCCGCGACACCGCCGAAGCCCTGCGCAGCCCTGCTGCCGGAATGGGTCACATCGAGGTGCTGCCCCTGTACGCGCGATTGCCGACGGCCGAGCAGCAGCGCGTGTTCGCCGCGCACACCGACCGGCGAATCGTGTTGGCCACCAACGTCGCAGAGACCTCGCTGACGGTACCGGGCATCCGCTATGTGGTCGACCCCGGAACGGCGCGAATCTCACGCTACAGCCGCCGCACCAAAGTGCAGCGGCTCCCAATCGAGCCCGTCTCGCAGGCATCGGCCGCGCAGCGCGCCGGACGATCGGGACGCACCGCGCCGGGAGTATGCATTCGGCTGTATTCCGAAGAGGACTTCGAGGCACGCCCGCGCTACACCGACCCCGAGATCCTGCGGACCAGTCTCGCCGCGGTCATCTTGCAGATGGCCGCCCTGCGGCTCGGTGACGTCGCGGACTTTCCGTTCCTGGACCCGCCGGAGGGTCGCGCGGTCCGCGACGGAGTGGCGCTGCTGCGCGAACTCGGAGCATTCGACGCCGACGGCGCGATCACCGACGTTGGGCGGCGGTTGGCGCAACTGCCCGTCGACCCGCGACTGGGCCGGATGATCCTGGCCGCCGGCGTGCAAGGATGCCTGCGCGAGGTCCTGGTGATCGCGGCCGCGCTGTCGATTCCCGACCCGCGCGAACGCCCCACCGGCCGCGAGGAAGCCGCACGCCAGAAGCATGCACGCTTCGCCGACGAGCACTCCGATTTCATCGCCGACCTCAACTTGTGGCGGTATCTGCAGGAGCAGCGAAACGAACGGTCGGGTAACGCCTTTCGGCGGATGTGTCGCGAGGAGTTTCTGCATTACCTGCGTATCCGCGAATGGCAGGACCTGGTGGGCCAACTGCGCGGCATCGCGTCGGGCCTGGGTCTGCACGAGGAAGGCGGGCATGGGTACCGGCCCCCCGACGCGGCTGTCCTCCATGCCGCGCTGACCGCGGGGCTGCTATCGCATGTCGGTCTACGAGAAGGCGACTCCCGCGAATACACCGGAGCGCACAACGCGAAGTTTCTGCTGGCACCGGGCTCCGTGCTCGCCAAACGCCCGCCGCGCTGGGTGGTCGTCGCCGAACTCGTCGAGACCAGCCGGTTGTACGGCCGGATCGGTGCCCGCATCCAGCCGGAATCCGTCGAGCGAATCGCCGGGGATCTGGTGCAGCGCACCCACAGTGAGCCGCATTGGGATTCCGTTCGCGGTGCGGTGATGGCCTACGAGCGGGTCACGCTGTACGGACTTCCGCTCGTCGCGCGGCGCCGCGTCGGATACGCGACCGTGGATCCGCAGGCGTCCCGGGAACTGTTCATCCGCCATGCGCTCGTCGAGCGCGACTGGGAAAGCCGCCACCACTTTCTGCGTGACAACGCGAAACTCCACGAAGAGCTGGCGGAGTTGGAGGAACAGGCCCGGCGCCGTGACCTTCTGGTCGGCGATGACGAGATGTTCACGTTCTACGACGCCAGGATTCCGGCCGACGTCGTCTCAGCGCGGCACTTCGACGCCTGGTGGAAGAAACAGCGGCATCTCACGCCGGACCTGTTGACATTCACCCGCGACGACCTGCTGCGCCGGGAAGATGCCGGCGAACACCCGCGCTCCTGGCGTTGCGGTGAGCTGGATCTGCCGCTGTCGTACCGGTTCGCGCCGGGCGAAGACGACGACGGTGTGACGGTGCACGTACCGGTCGGCGTGCTCGCGGCACTCGACGAGCGGGCATTCGCCTGGCAGGTGCCGGCGCTGCGGGAGGAACTCGTCACAGCTTTGATCAAGGCGCTGCCGAAACCCCTGCGCCGCAACTTCGTTCCCGTCGCCGACACCGCCCGCGCGGTGCTCGCCGGGATCGGGCCGGGCGACGGTGCACTACTGGAAGCGCTGCAGCGCGAACTGCACCGGCGCAGCGGGGTGCTGGTGCCCCTCGCCGAATTCGACACCGAGAAACTGTCTCCACATCTGCGGGTGACCTTCGCCGTCGAGAACGCCGACGGTTCGGAGGTGGCCCGGGGTAAGAACCTCGACGAACTGCAGCGACGTCTGGCCGGACCGGCGCGGGCGGCCGTCGCGCAGACCGTCGCCGTCGACCTGCAGCGCACGGGGTTGCGAGCCTGGCCCGAGGACGTGGAGGCGATCCCTCGTACGGTCGAGCGCACGATCGGCGGCCATCTGGTGCGCGGGTTTCCGGCGTTGGCCGACTCCGGTGCCACAGTGGACCTGCGGGTGTTCGCGACAGCATTCGAGCAGGACGCCGCGATGAGCCACGGTGTGCGCCGGCTGCTGCGGCTCAGTGTCCCCTCACCAGCAAAAGTCGTGGAAAGAAAACTCGATCCGCGGGCACGGCTGATGCTGGGCAACAATCCCGACGGATCGCTGGCCGCGCTGATCGACGACTGCGCCGACGCTGCGACCGACCGCCTCGCGCCCGCGCCTGTGTGGTCGCGAGTCGAGTTCGCCGCGTTGCGGGACCGGGTTGCCGCCGCGCTGGCACCGACCACCCAGGACGTCGTCGGCGGCGCTTCCAAAGTCCTGGCGGTGCTCCAGCAGGTGCGAATGGCGTTGCCCGACAGGCCGACACCCACGCAATCCGAGCCCCTGGCCGATATTCTGGCTCAGCTACGTGCACTGTTCCCCGTGGGCTTCGTGGCCGCCGCCGGGGCGGCTCGGCTGGCAGACCTGGGCCGCTACGTCACCGCCATCGGTGTGCGCTTGGAGCGGCTGCCTCGCGATGTCGCCGGCGATAGCCAACGGATGCAGCGGGTCCACGCCGTCACGGCCGCCTACGCCGAACTGACGGCGGCGCTGCCCGCGGGGCGGGCCGCGGCGCCGGATGTCGCCGACATCGCCTGGCAGATCGAGGAGTTCCGGGTGAG
Source organism: uncultured Mycobacterium sp. (assembly GCA_964511995.1). Classification (GTDB taxonomy): domain Bacteria; phylum Actinomycetota; class Actinomycetes; order Mycobacteriales; family Mycobacteriaceae; genus Mycobacterium. The sequence goes on along the minus strand of CAZEHT010000021.1, from coordinate 31,428 downwards.
CCTGTGGGCGCAAAATCTCGGCACCGCCAGGCCGGTGAGCGAGCAGCGGATTTGCCGGGCCATCGATGCCGTGGGGCCCTGAGGCATCTTTGAGGCTCCTTTGAGGCGAGGTGGTTCGTTCCAGACACGGATGAGGAGGGTGCCCGTTGGGGCACCCTCCTCATCCGTAGCCTCAGCGGGCGCTGGGGTTGCTGCGCACCGTGGTGTCGACCTGGGGGACGACCACCGTGGGGCCGAGCTGGTTCACGACCCAGTCGTGGTGGCCGATGTCGGCCAGTGCGGGTGCGGTTGCTCCCAGCATTCCGGCGATCAAACCACCGGTCAGGACCGTGGCGAATCCGAATTTCTTCATGTCTTCTTCCTTCCGGTTTTGCAGACCGAGCCGTGGCGAAAATGTCGCGGTTCAGACGATTTCGGTTGCCGGTTTTGAGTTTCCTCTAGCCGGTCTGATGGTCTAAACACGCAGCTCAGGGCATTAATTCCGTTGGCAGAAATTGAACGAAGAATGGCAGGAATCGATATGCGCCGGCTACTGTGGGCGACTGGATAATCCGGATTGTCCCGGCGACCCCACCGCCACCCGGGGCGGTTGCTGAGCAGTCGCGGTGTCGAGCACCAATTCGGCGACCCTGGACCGGTGCTGCTCGGCGGTGCCAAGTAGGGCGGCGTCGGTCGCCGCGCGCTTGAAGTACAGGTGTGCCTGGTGTTCCCAGGTGAACCCGATGCCGCCCAGCACCTGGATGGTGTCCCGCGCGATCCGGCTCAACGCGGCCGAGCAGGTCGCCTGTGCGATGCTGGCCGCCAGAGCGGGGTCGTCGGTCGCGTCCGTCAACGCCCATGCCGCGTGATACGCGGTGGACCGGGCGTGTTCGAGATCGACGAGCATGTCGGCGAGTTTGTGCTTGACCGCCTGGAATGAGCCGATCGGGCGTCCGAACTGCATCCGCGTCTTGGCGTAGTCCACGGCCAGGTCGAGCAGGTGTTGCGCGGCGCCGACCTGTTCGGCGGCCAGCAGGGTGGAGCCCACCTGGAATGCGTGCGCGATGACGCGCTCGGCCTCGCCGGGACCGGCGAGCAGCCGGCCAGGCGCGCCGGTCAGCCGGATCGTTGCCTGTGGCCGGGTCAGGTCCATCGTCACCAAGGAGTCGCGTTGGACCGCCGGCGCGGATCCGTCCACCACATACAGCGAGACCCCGTCCGGGCCGGTGGCGGCGACCAGGAATTCGTCGCCGGCGCCACCGTCGACCACCCGCTCGACGACGCCGGTGAGGGACGAACCATCGACCGCCACGTCCACCGCCGCCGGATCGAACGCGCCGGCCCGGTCGGCGACGGCGAACGCCGCCGTCCGCCTGCCCTCGACCAGGTCGGGCAGCAGCTCGCTGCGCACCGGGCGGGGCGAAGCCGCGACCAGCGCGGGGATCGCCAGGAAGACGGTTCCGAACAGGGGACCGCAGGTCAATGCCGCTCCCAGCTCTTCCACGACGACGGCCTGGTCGATCAGGCTGCCTCCGGCGCCACCGGCCTCCTCCGGGACCGACAGGCCGAGAACGCCGAGTTCGGTACCCAGCCGTTCCCAGACAGTCGCGTCAAATGGGGGATCGGACTCCATCAGCCGGCGCGCATTCTGTTCACCGGAGTTGTCGGCGCAGAACCGCCGCACCGCGCTGCGCAGCTGTGCCTGCTCGGCAGTGAAGGTGAACGTGGAGGTGTACTCAGCCACGGGGGATCTCCTTCCAGGGCATGGTGTCGGCGCGCAGGTCGCCGGGCAGACCCAGCACCCGCTCGCCGAGGATGTTGCGCATGACTTCCGACGTGCCGCCTTCGATGGTGTTGGCGCGGCTGCGCAGGAACCGCTGCTGCACCGGGCCGCGCCAGTCGCCGTCATCGTCGCCCGCGTAGCTGTGATACAGAACGCCTTCGGCCCCAAGCAGATCCATGCACCATTCGTAGATGCGCTGGTTGAGTTCGGCGCCCACCATCTTGCCGATGGAGCCTTCCGGCCCGGGTCCGCCGACGGTGGCCGTCGCCCGGGAGCGTTCCGAGGTGAGGCGTTGAGCTTCCGAATGCAGCCATAGCTGGGTGAGTCGGTCGCGCAGCACGGGCGTGTGCAGATCGGGACGAGACGCCCACAGCGAGACGGCTTCGGCGATCGTGCCGGCCCCGCGCCGGCTGCCGCTGCCGCCGAGCGCGCTGCGTTCGTTCATCAGCGTCGTCATCGCGACCCGCCAGCCGTCGCCGACAGCGCCGAGCCGGTGCGCGTCGGGTATGCGGGCATCGGTCATGTAGACCTCGTTGAACTCGGCCTGCCCGGTCATCTGGCGCAGGGGGCGGGTCTCGACACCCGGCCCGTGCATGTCGATGACGAAGTACGTCAGGCCCTTGTGTTTGGGGACGTCGGGGTTGCTGCGGGCCAAGAGCAGTCCCCACCGTGCGCGGTGCGCCAGGCTGGTCCAGACTTTCTGACCGTTGATCACCCATTCGTCACCGTCACGGACCGCCGAGGTGGCCAGCCCGGCGAGGTCCGAGCCCGCACCGGGCTCGGAGAACAGCTGGCACCAGATGTGTTCCGTGGTGGCCAGGGGCCGCAGCCACGACCGCTTCAGGACGTCGTCCTGGGCGTGCTCGCGGATCGTCGGAGCGGCCATGCCGTAGCCCATTGGGTTCAGCCCCAACGGGATCGGCCCGCCGGCACCCTGGAGGATCCGGTCGGCGACGGCCTGCAGCCCCCGGGACACTGCAAGCCCGCCTTGGCTTTCGGGAAAGTGGACCCAGGACAGGCCGGCGTCGTAGGCGGCGCCGAGGAATTCCGGGATCGGAACCTTGTTCGGGTCGTGGTCGGCCACCACGCGGTGGGCCAGTTCGGCGACCCGGTCGGCATCTGTACGGTTGCTCATCCAGCCACGATAGGAAACCGGTCAGATCCTCCGACGGTCGGGTCGTGGCTCAGGGCGGCCGCTGTTTGAACACCCGTTTCGGGCGATTGGCCTCGGCTGGGGAGTCTATTTCATGTTGACGCCTACCACGTGTCGACGAATCGCCGTCGCGGCGACTGCGGCGCTCCGCATCCCGCGATTGCCGCGGTCAGGTGGGCCCGATGGGCGCCCGGGTGTCGGCGGGGTCGAACGACATCGTCGATCTCGAAGATCTCAGCGGCGTTGAGCGCCTTGGCTTTTCCTGTGCGGCGGCAGTGGCCTGACGGACCCGTTCCTCCCGCTTTTCGGGGTCGGCGATCGCGTCGAGTTCCTGGCGCATGCCGAGCCGGACCGCTCCCTCCAGGCCCACCGGTCCCAGATCGGCGCCCGGCCACGCCACGGTGAGGAGCGGCTCACGCAGGCTTCCTCCCGTCATCGCCTGTGCGCCAGGCCGTAGCCGCGGCGCAGGATCACGGCGACCAACGGCACCTTCAGTGCGGCCCCAGCGACCAGCAGCCGCGAGGCGCGGCCTACCAGCGCTGGGGCTTCGGCGTCCGGGTCGACCATATGGCCCGGGCAGTCGACGAGCGATAAGACCGGCAGCCCGAACGCGTCGCAGGGCTGCAGGAAACGGGCCGCCTTGTCGGACGCGGCGGTGATCGCACCCGCCATGACCATGGTGTTGTTGGCAAGGACGCCGACGGCGCGACCCTCGATACGTCCGAGGGCGGTGACCATCTCCGGGCGAAGCGTTCCCGCACCGAACGTGAGCGAGCCTTCGTCGGCGATGGTCTCGACGATCGGCGCGATCGGGTAGGCCCGCCGGGCGTATTCGGGAACCATTGTCCGCAGGCGGGTTTGGTCAGCGGCCGGGGGACGAGTCGAACCCTGAAAATAGCCCAGCAGGCGCTTGGTGACGCGGACTGCTTCGGCGGCACCACCCCGAAAGCCCCGGCCCACAGCGCGAACGCGCGCACCTGCAGCGACGACACCGCCGGGTAATCGGTGTCACCGGGCCGTCCTCCGCCGGCCTCGGCGAAGAACACCGTCGGCAGCCGCATGCGCTCGATGAGTTCGAACGGTCGGTCCTTCTTGAAATGCCCGTGTGCACCCTGCGTTCCCGCGAGCACCGTGTAGTCGCTAGGACAGCACCGCGCACGCGTCAGGCTCGGGACCGAACAGGTCGCCGTTCACCCGCCCCGTGCCCGCGACCAGGCCGTCGCCGGGAGTGTTGGCGATCAGGTCTTCCGCTTCGCGCGCCGGCGCTGGGCCGCTATTGCGAAGCGCCCGTACTCCACGAACGAGCCGGGATCGACGAGATCGGCGCATTTTCGCGCGCCGTCCGGGAGCCGGTGGCGTGCTAGTGCTGGACCGGCGCCTCCCCTGCGCTGTCTTCGGTGAGGGCCCGCCGCCGCAGAAGTTCGATCAGGTCGGCGCACAGCGGTTGCGGGTCGGGCATCGCGGCGACTCCTTCGGCTGCAATTCGGTGTTGACGTTAGCCCGCCCGTCGGCCTCGCCGCGGCGACGAGGTGCCCCCGCCTCGGCGTGTCCATCGCATATCTGGAGCGGCGCCGTCTACGTTTTCAGCAGGGCCTCGCCCAATCCCGCACCGGTATCGAAGGGATCTTCGTTGGGTCTAAAGATTACGAACATCTCGCGAAACCTGATTCTCGTCCGCATGCGCAGTGGCGCAACGGTCTACCTCGGAAGCGGCGAACAGACCGGGGAATTGCCGGAACAGGAGATCGTCGGCAATTCGCGCATCGAACCGCTGCGCGAGCGCGGAGTCATCACCGTAGAGAGTTCAACGAGTCAGCGTCCGCGATCGGCGTCGGGCAGGGCTTCCGGCAAAGCGGCCAAAGCCGATGAACCACATGATGGAGGGCCCACGAAATGACCACCTCCTACCCGGGTGTCTACCTGAAGGAAGTGTCGAGCGGGGTGCGGCCCATCCAGGCCGCGGGAACCTCCACCGCGGCGTTCCTGGGAAGAAGTGAGCGCGGACCGATCGGCGAAGCGGTTCCGGTCTCGAACTTCACCGAATTCCAGCAGACGTTCGGCGGCTTCCTCAAGGAGCATTACCTGAGCCACGCCGTCTTCCAGTTCTTCAACAACGGCGGATCCCGGTGCTACGTGGTGCGCGTCGTCCGCGAGGAAGGCGAGAACGCGGCCGCAAACGCCTCGGCGACCCTCGGCGACCGGCACGAAACGCCGAAGAAGTCGGTCCTGATCCGGGCGACGTCAGCGGGGGTGTGGGGCAACTCTTTGGAAGTCGACATCGTCGACGACGCCGCCGACCCGAACAACGCCTTCTCCGTCGTCGTGTCGCAGCCCATTCCGGGTAAGACGCAACTGCGGCAATTGGAACGCTTCGACGGACTCAGCATGAACCCGGCGTCGCGCGACTTCGTGGAAAAGCGAGTCAACGTCCGGTCCAAGTACGTGACCGTCATGGTGCAGGCGGCTTCGGAGGACGCTACCGCGGCCGTCGTCGAGGGAACGGACCTGCCGGTGGTGCCACAGCTCGACGAGGCGCACCGCAAACTGCTCGTCAACTTCGACGGTGACGGAGCGCAAGAAGTCGATCTTTCGGGCAAGGATGTTTCCGACCTGGACAAAGTCGTCGACGAGTTGCAGAAGGCGATCCGAAGCCTCAAACCGCTAAGGAGCGGGACGTCCGGCGACGTGTACGCCAAGGCAACGGTGGCCGTTACCGGTCAGGAACCCAAGCGAATTCAGATCACGTCGGGGACAGCGGGTGCGGGTTCGTCAGCGGAGATCCGCCCTGCGGGAATAGCGGAAGACGCGGCCGGGCTGCTCGGGCTCAGCCCCGCGGCGCGCAGCGTCAACGGCTCGGCTGTGCTGCGCCCGGCGAAGGGGCACTATCTGATCGGCGACGGGAAACCAGAAGGGACCCTGATCGCGGTCGAGGCCGGCAGCGATGGCGACAGGCCGGACTCGATCGACTACGTCAACGCGCTGAAGCGACTCGACACGGTGCGCGACATCAGCCTGATCGCCATTCCCGGGATCGGCGAGGAAGCCGTGGTCGCAGCGGGGATGAATTACTGCGAGCGCCGTCCGCTGTCCGACTGCTTCTACATCGCCGACATGGATGTCACCGACGCCGACGCGAAGGCCGCCAAAAAGTGGCAGGACACCCTGCCGCTCGCCAACTCCTATGGCGCGGTGTACTTTCCGTGGCTGCTGATGCTGGACCCCAACGGGGGACCTGAACCTGTCGCGGTACCGCCATCGGGGTTCGTTGCGGGCGTCTTTGCGCGCACCGACGCGCAGCGCGGCGTGTGGAAGACACCGGCGGGGACCCAGGCCGGTGTGGCGGGCGCGGTCGGCCTGACCGCTGACATCTCCGACGTCGAACACGGAGAGTTGAACACCGCGGCCAAGAGCGTGTCGGTGATCCGGCGCTTCCCCGCCAGCGGGCTGGTGATCTGGGGCGGCCGTACCATTTCCAGCGATCCGGAATGGCGCTACATTTCGCCGCGGCGAATGGCGATCTTCTTACGGGTGAGCATCTTCAACGGCATCCAGTGGGCGGTCTTCGAGCCGAACGACGAGCCGCTGTGGTCCCAACTGCGGCTTAACCTCACGTCTTTCATGATGACGCTGTTCCGTAAGGGCGCATTCCAGGGCGCCACTGCGAATGAGGCGTTCTTCGTGAAAGTCGATAAGGAAACCACGACCCAGGACGACATCGACAACGGCGTGGTCAACATCCTGGTGGGCTTCGCTCCGCTCAAACCGGCCGAGTTCGTGGTGGTCCAGCTATCCCAGAAGGCCGGGCAGTCTTAACTTTTCAGGAGAAATCGCCGTGCCGCAGTTCAGCGTCAACACCCACCGCTTCGATCCGTACCGCAACTTCAAGTTCCGTGTGAAATGGGACGGTGCGGACGTCGCGGGGCTCAGCAAGTGCAGTCCGCTCAAGAAGTCGACCGAGGTGGTCGAGTGGCGAGAGGGCGGAGACCCGAGTCACAGCCGCAAGCTTCCCGGTAAGACCACCTACGAGCCGATCACGCTGGAGAAGGGGCTCACGCACGACAGCGCGTTCGAGGACTGGGCCAACCTGGTCAACAACTTCTCCGGTGACGCGGCGATGTCTTTGCGCAACTTTCGCAAGGAGATCGTGATCGACGTGTGCAACCTGCAGGGTGTGACGGTGCTGTCCTACATCGTGCACCGCGCGTGGGTGTCCGAGTACACCGCGGTCCCGCAGCTGGACGCGCTCGGCAATGCCGTCGCCATTCAGACGATCGTGCTGCAGAACGAGGGCTGGGAGCGTGACACCACCGCCGCCGAGCCCAGCGAGACCTAGCTTTCGCGCGTCCATGATCGTCGAACTGCCCGGTGGTTTCTACGACGACGTGGGGAACCGCGTTCGGGAGCTGGAAGTGTCACCGCTGTCCGGGGCGGACGAAGAGCTGTTGGCGCAACACGGCGGCGCCACGGCGGAGCTGGTCACCGACGTGTTGTCGCGGTGCGTGCGACGGGTGGGGGCCATCGAGCCGATCGATGCGGACGCGGCCCGCGCATTGACCGTCGGCGACCGCCAATTTCTCATGCTCAAACTGCGCGAGGCGACGTTCGGGCCGCACGTCGCCCTGGTCACCAGATGTTCGTGGCCGGATTGTGGGGAAAAGGTGGACATCGACTTCGAGGTGCCCGACGTGCCCGTCGGGAAAGCCGACGGCGGGCCGGTCTTCGGCGTTCGCCTGACCGCGCGCGCGGATCCCGATGCCGCTTGGGTGTCGTTCCGGCTGCCGACGGGAGCCGACCAGGAGCGTTGTGCGCTGTTGCTGGATACCAACCCCGCTGGGGCACTGCATGAATTGCTGGAGTTGTGCGTACTGGCGATCGGGACGTCCGACCGGCCGTCGCCGGAACGGATCGCCGAGTTGTCTCCGCTGGCGCGCGCCGAGATCGAGGCGGCCATGGCCGAAGCCGCGCCGGGGCCCGCAATGGTGATGTGCGCTTCGTGTCCGGGGTGCGGCCGCGAATTCGACGTTCCCTTGGACGTCGCCGACATGTTCTTCGGTGAGGCGCGGGTAACTGCTGACCTGCTGTATCGCCAGGTCCACTACCTGGCCTACCACTACCACTGGGCAGAGGCCGAGATTCTGTCGCTGCCGAGGGCCAAGCGCCTTCACTACGTCGAGCTGCTTGCCGAGGAGATCGAAAGCCAGAACCATGCGCTGGGTTGAGGATCCGTCGACGGACGGGCCGGACGGCTACCTCGGGGCGGTGCTGGCCGCCTCCCGGCGCGCCTACCCGTACCGGACGACGTCCGCGGAGCTGCTCGGTCGGGCGGCAGCCGGATGGGCAGACGTCACGATCGCGCTGCACGCAGACATGCTGGCGTTCGCTCCGCCGTCGCTGCAGCGCCGGGAACGCACCGGCACCGACATCGGCGCGGGGGATGATCTCGTCGTTCGGGCCGGGAGAACCGCCCGGCCCGAACCTTCGGTGCCCGCACCGGCGAACGTTCGTCGTGCGGACGCACCATCGGCCGACCCTCGGGTTCGTCCGCAGCGTGTCGGCGCCGACCGACGCGCAGACCCGCCACCGCGGCCGACGCCAACCCCCGCAACGCAGATGCCGGCCCACGCCAGCGCGGCCGGACCGGCACGCGACATTCGCGCCGCCCCGGCCGCAGGTCCGGTCGCCATCGCGCCGGTGAACCAGGTCGGGCCCGAGCGGCGCGTGGGACAAGGCCGTGCCCCGGCCGGGGAGTCGAACCCCGTACGGCAACCACCGCTGCTCGCTGCCCCGCCGCCCCCGGCCGGTGTTTTGCGCCCCAACCCGGCGACCCCGTCGGACGTCCGGCCGGATGCCCGGGCCGCTGCGCAGGCACCATCCCGGCCAGGACCGTCAGCAAGCGCCAGCCAGCGCGTCCGCACGTCCTCGGACGTCGCTGCTTTCGGTAGTTGGTTCCTCACCCGGCCCGGGCACCAGCCGTCCCGGCCGATCGAACGCGTCGAGCCGCGTCGCGACCCCAACGTCGCAGACGTCCGCGCCGACCCCCGTGCACCCACGGCCCGTCCCCCGGCGCCGGGACGGTTCCACCGCCCACCCGCGGAGCCGGCACCGGACGAGCACGCGCCGGGGCGGGGCCGAGAAGCCCATCTTCCCGGCCAACCGGCGATAGCCGCCAGACCCCGAGCGGCTCCGCCGCCCGCCCTCTCGCCGCAAGCCACCCTCCTGGCCCGTACGGCATCGTCGTCCGCCGCTTTCCCTAAAGCCGTTGCGGGCGTGCCCGTTAGCGTGCCGAGCCATAATCCCGTCAAACCGCGACCGCCCGTCGAAACCGTGCAGATGCCGGTCCCGCGGAAGGCGGGTAAACCGGCGGGGCACAGCGTCGAGAAGACCACCGAAGCGGCGCCGCCGGCCGCAGCACTCGCGCGCGGCGGTCACCAACGTGTTCCACCCGCGGCCCAATACGTCAGAGCGCCGCGTCCGAGCCCGCCCGCGGCCCAGTGGGCCCGTCGCACTCAGTTGCGGCGACTAGAGCTGCGCGGGCGGCGGTGATGACCCGATGAGCGCCTCGACCGCGGTGAGCGGAGCCAGCAAATCGCTGCGCAACATGTTGTTGGCGGAGCTGACGACCAAGGTCCCCGTCACACTCCAACGGCCCGACCAACCGGGTGCCGAGAAGCGCTTGAACCTGTTCCTGCACAGGGTCGACGAGCACCCTCAATTCCGCAACGCCGGTTATCAGCTCAAGCCGGGCACCGCCGCCACTCTCATAGCGCCGCCGCTGTCGTTGGTGCTGCGGTACCTGATGACGGCCTACGCGGCACCGCACAGTGAGTTCGGCAACGCCGATGCGCACGCGATCCTCGGCGACGCGATGCGGGTTTTCCATCAGCTGCCGGAAGTGCCCGCCGAACATCTCGATGATTCCATCGCCGAGTCCACCGAAAGCTTGCGCATCATGCCGATCCCGTTGACCAGCGACGAGATCGGCCAACTCTGGGCCACGTTCAAGGAGCCGTACGAACTGTCCGTCCAGTACGAGGTTTCGGTCGTCCAGCTCGACGCGACCGCCGACGCCCAGAAGGCAATGGCACCGCGCGTCCGAGAGGTCGGCGTGCCCGGTATCCGCGCCCCGTACGACCCGCCCCGCATCCTCGATCTTCAGCCGCGCGCCGGCGCCGCCGGAACGGTGTTGACGATGACGGGTGCGCACCTGCGGGGGTGGTCGGCGACCGTCTCCATGAGCGGTGTCGAGCTGGCGGCGGGGATCGAACTGGACGGCGATTCTCTGGAGGTGACCGTGCCCGCCGGGCTGCCGCCTGGATTTCACCAGGTGCGAGCCGATGTCTCCCGGCTGTGCCGGGCAAGCTTCTTCGTCGAGGTGACGTGATGCCGTTCGAAGACGGCGTGACCATCGAATCCGAACCGACCGCTTTCGGCGACCCACTGGAACACCTTGTCGCCGAACTGCATTGGCTTGACCTGTTGCTCGCAAGGGGAATGCGCAACCTCCGCGCGGCGCCGTCGGCCAACCCCGGTGTCTACATCACCGCCGACGAAGCGGCCAGTCTGATCGGTGCCCCACCCCCGGTCACCGACACCTCCCTGGATGCCCGATTGGAGCTGCTGCGCGTCAGTATCGACGAGGTCGCGGCGCAGAGCGCACGCCACGGTGTTCGCCTGCCGCTGCGCGAACTGGCGGACCGCCTCGGGCTCAGCGCCGTCGAGCGACAGGCTCTGCTCATCTGCCTGGCACCGGAGCTCGACCGCAAGTACGACCGGATCTACGCGTATCTGCAGGACGACATCACCCGCAAGCGGCCGAGCGTGGATCTGGTGGTGGGCCTGATCGAGCAGAATGCTCCCGAAAGGTGGCGGGCGCTTCGACTGTTCGCGCCCGACGCGCCGCTGCGCAGGCACGGGCTGCTGGAGGCAGTGGTCGATCAGTACAGCCCGTCGGGGTCCACCGCGCTGGCGCAGCTTCTGCGGGTTGCGCCGAGAATCGTCGGACACGTGCTCGGCGACGACCAGCTCGACGGGGTGCTGTGCGGCCGGGTTCGGCTGGTCGCGCCCGCGACCGGTCCGTCGCCCGCCGATGCGTCGGGTGCACTGGAACGCGAACTTTCCGACATCGCCACGCGTGAAGGCGGCGGCCTGCTCGTCTACGTCCAGGGCGATCGCGGTGCCGGCCGCCGCGAGCTGGTCCGCGCCGTCGTTTCCGCACTGGGTCGGCCGCTGCTGGAAGCCGACCTGCCCGATATAGGCGCGGAAGGACCCGGCCCCGCCGGCCACGGTGAGCTGGCCGGGCTGCTGCGTGCGATGTTGCGCGAGTCATGGCTGTTGGACGCGCCGGTGCTGATAGCGACCGACGGGGCGGCGATCGCGCCGGCGTTCATCACGGCACTCGACGACGCCCTGCGGGAACGCCCGAGCCTGGTATTCGTCACAGGGGAACGTCGCTGGCCGTCGGCACGACGGCCGCGCCACTGCGCGCTGCACCATGTCGCATTGCCCGCGGTCGACCCGCAGGCTCGTCGCACGGCCTGGGCGTCGGCGCTCGCCGGCGCCTCGATGACGGCGCCACCCGAACTCGTCAGCCGATTCCGGTTGTCGCCCGATCAGATCCGGACCGTCGTCGACGACGTCGCGCGGGCGGCGGGCGGCCGGCAACCGGAACCGCGACAGTGGTACCGGGCGTGCCGACGGATCTGCGAAGACGGGCTCGCGACCCTGGCCACCAGGGTCACCCACCTGCACCGGGCCGACGAACTGCTCATCGGCGACGAACAGGTTCAGCAGTTGCGGGCGCTGCGCGACCAGGTACGGTACCGCGACCTGGTGTTCGACGAATGGGGAATGGGCGCCAGGTTCAGCGACGCGCGAGGCTTGTCGGCGCTTTTTACCGGACCGCCCGGCACCGGCAAGACCATGGCGGCGGGAGTCCTCGCCGGCGAACTCGGGCTCGACCTGTACCGGATCGACCTGTCGCGGGTGGTCTCGAAGTACATCGGCGAGACCGAGAAGAACCTCGCCGCGGTCTTCGACGCGGCCGAGAGATCCAACGCCGTGCTGTTCTGCGATGAGGCCGACGCGCTGTTCGGCAAGCGCACCAAGGTTTCCGACTCGCACGACCGCTACGCCAACATCGAGACCAGCTACCTGCTGCAGCGCATGGAGGAGCACCAGGGCATCGTGGTGCTCGCCACTAATCTGCGGCAGAACATGGATGAGGCGTTCACCCGCCGGCTGCAGTTCGTGATCGAGTTCCCGTTCCCGGATCGGTTGCAGCGCGTGCGAATCTGGCAGTCCCACCTGCACAACGGCCCGCCGCTGGCGCCCGACCTCGATGACGATTTCTTGGCGTTTCTGGCCGATCGTCTTGCGCTCTCAGGTGGCGGCATCCGAAACGCGGTGCTCTCGGCGGCGTTCCTCGCCGCCTCCGGGGGAGGACCGGTCGGGGCGAACGAACTGTTGGCGGCGGCACGCTCGGAGTTCGTGAAATCCGGTGCACTGCTGCCGGATCTGACGCGCGCCACGGCGCGCCAGACGGCGGGAGCGCGGTCGTGAGCGGATTTGGCAACCGGCCGAAGATCCTCAAAGGCGCGTTCGTCGAGTACGGGCTGAGCCTGCCGCCGCTCGCGGTAAGTTTCCAGTTCAACCCGGTGCAACTGCAGCGCAGCCGTTCGCTGTCCTTCCGGGCACCCGACGAAATCTGCCACGCGCCTACAGCAGGTGAGGAACAGGCGTCGGAACGAGGCGGTGAAAACCGTTGGGAGCGCCCGCGCGATCTACGCGAGTGGCATGCCCAGTCCGAAGACCTCGCCGATATCCGCGAGCAGCAGATCGTGTCCGTGCAGGAGGAAACACTGCAGTTCACCCTGCAGCTGGATGCCTCCGATGCGCTCAACGACGGCGAGACCACCGCCCAGGCCTTCGGGATCGCGCCCGCGCTGTCGACGCTGGAGCTGATGACCTACCCGAAAGGCGAAGGTGTGCTGTTCGAGGCGCTCGGGTCACTGCTCGGCGACAAGAAGGGCTATCAGTTCGCGGGCCAGGAGAATCCCCCGATGGTGCTGTTCATCTGGGGTGTGCGCCGAGTGCTACCGGTCAACATCACCAGCCTCGTCATCACCGAGACCGAGTTCGACCAGTTACTCAACCCGATCCGCGCAACGGTCGACGTATCGCTGACGGTCATCGAAGGCAAGAACCCGATTGCCAAATTCTCGACCGCCGCGAAGGAGGCCCTGTCGGTCCTCAACGTCGCCAAGGCGGTCTCCGAGATCACGATCCCGGGGTGACGGAGATGTACGGACGCGACTCGCGCTACTACCGGATCGGTGTGGTCACACGCGTCGACCACGCCGGACGGGCACTCGTCGTCGACGAACTGAGGCGCCGGAGGCTTGCCGACGGAACGTTTCGGCACACCATCTCGGCCACCGACCGGCTGGACCACCTGTCCCAGCGGTACTACGGAAAGCCTCGGCGGTGGTGGCTGATCGCCGACGCCAACCCCGAGTTCGCATCACCGCTGGCGCTCCTCGGGGACGAACCGATCAACGTCGTGGAAATCGGAATCGCGCTACCCGACGGCATCGCATGGTCTGCGGTCATGAGCACGCTGCGGGGTCTCGCCGGTGTCGAGGACATCGCGCTTCGCTCCGACCGCTCCGACGGGGCGCAGCGGTCGGGGGTGCTCACGGTCCGCTTCAATCGCGCGACGATCGACGCCGCGAAGGTGCACGCCGAAGCCCTCCGCGCGGTCGGCGCGCGCGCGGTCACCGCCGGCCCGGTTCCGGTCACCCGGATCGGACGGCAGATCGTGATCCCGCCGGACGACGTGGGATAGCGCAATGGCGACCAGAGAGCGGTTCATCATTGAGATCGCCGGCAAGGAGGCCGGCGATCTGTACCGGGATGTCACCGAGGTCCAGGTGGAACTCGACGAGGAACTTCCCGCGACGTTTCGTATCGAGTTGTCGATGTCGCGCGCGTCCGACGGAGCGTGGGGCTACACCGACGACGCCCGGTTCGCCCCGTGGACGCCCGTGGCGATCCACATCGGGTTCGCCGACGGGCAGATCCCGCTGGTGTCCGGCTATGTCACCGGCACCCACACCAGCTTCGACGCAGACCGGGGCCGGTGCAGGCTGGAGCTGGTGGGCAGCGACGCCTCGGTTCTGCTGGACCGCGCGGAGAAGTTGCGCAGCTGGGAGGACAAGAAGGACAGCGACATCGCCCGCGAGGTCTTCGCCGAGTACGGCCTCAAACCCGTCGTCGACGACACCGCCGTGGTCCACGACAGCGCCGTTTCCACTGTCGTGCAACGTGAATCCGACATGCAGTTCCTTCGCAGACTGGCGCTCCGCAACGGCTTCGAGTGCTACGTCGAGGGGACCGAGGGATACTTCCGTGCCCCGCCGTCAAGCGCACCGGCGCAGCGGATGCTTGCCGTGCATTTCGGTGCGGCGACCAACGTCAGATGGTTCAACGTGCGCGTGGATGCGCAGACCCCCGGGCAGATCACCATGTTCCAGATCGATCGGTCCGACAAGAAAGTGCTCAGCGCCGTTGCGAGCACGGGATCGCGGCCCGCGCTCGGCGCAGACGGCCGCGGCGATCTGGTTCCCTCGGGGATACCGAAGGCGATGGCTTACGTCGCGATGAGTTCGACCACCGGCATCGCTGAAATGCAACCCTTGTGCCAGAGCCTGTTCGACCGCGGCGAATGGTTCGTGACGGCCGAGGGACTGGCCGACGGATCCCGCTACCGCGACGTGCTGCGGCCACGCCGGCCGGTGACAATCAAGGGCGTGGGGGAACGGCACAGCGGCATCTATGCCGTCTCGCACGTCACGCACACGATCAACTCCGGGGGGTACACCCAGCGTTTCGCCGCCAAGCGAAACGGCCTGCGGCCAACGGGGGCCGAGGATTTCAGCGGGACGGGATCGCTCTTGGGAGGCCTTCTGTGACGATGGAGATCGAACGTACGGTGGCCGAGCTGGTTCGCCAGATCGAGACGCGCTACCACGGCAAATACCGCGGACTGGTGGTCGACAACCGGGACCCCGAAGACCTCGGCCGGCTGCGGGTGCAGGTGCCCAGCGTTCTCGGCGACGAAGTCGTCACGGGGTGGGCGTCGCCGTGCGTGCCCTACGGCGGGAACGCCGACACCGGCTGGTTCGTCGTGCCCGACGTCGGCGCCGCCGTCTGGGTCGAATTCGAGGAGGGCGACCTGGAGTTCCCGGTGTGGGTGGGTACCTACTGGAGCAAGCCCGGCGGCAAATCGGAGGTACCCGGACCGAACCAGTCCGACGGGTCGGCCGACCCGTTCGGTGGCCCCTCGCCCACCCGCCGGATTCTCAAAACAGCGGGTGGCCACACCATCCAGATCGAAGACGGCGCCGGGCAGGAGATGATCCTCATCCACCAGGCGGCCGACAATCTCACCATCGTGCTGGACGGGAAGGGGATCAAGATCGCGCACGGCGGGGGCAGCTTCGTCCACCTCACCGGGGACGGCGTCACGGTCCACGCCGAGGGGAGCCTGACCTTGGAGGCTCCGGGAAAGAAGGTCGAGATCATCGGCGACGCAATCGAATTCAAGAGGGGCTAGGACGGTGGGCAAGAACGTCGTCGTCGAGGGAGACCCGGTCCGCGGAACTGACACCCACAACGTCAAGGGGCAGGCCACCAACCCGGCACCGCCTCCGGCTCCGCCGACGATTCCGTACCCGCCCGGCCCGGTCGGCACGGCACGCTTCGACTACGTCGGCTCGATGACGGAACGGCTGTCCGATCTGGTGTCGATCGACGGGGTGTCCGTCGCGGTGGTCAGCAGCGCAAGCACCCTCGACACCGGAGAGGACGCGGCGCCAACCGGCAAGCACAGTGGGCCGCAAGGGAGCGTGTTCACCCCGCCGGCGCCCACGCCGATCGCCAACACCATCACGATCACCGACTCGGTCGGACCGGGAACGCCCAGCGCGGGATCGGGCAGCGCGTTCGTCCGTATCGGCGGAGACGCCGTGCTGCTCGACGGCGACGCGATCGACACGTGCGACGGACTGGGTGCTCCACGCAACTCTACGGTGTCGGCGCAGGGTCAGTCGCTTGTGTCGGTGACCGAGTGACTGCCGGTACGTCGCCCGGATTTCCGTTCGCCGTGGCGAACGGATCGATCGGTCTCGCCGAGCCGGCCGAGGCGCTGCGCGGGCAGATCGTCAGCGTGCTGTTCACCTCGCCCGGCGAGCGAGTAGACCTGCCCGACTTCGGCTGCGGACTGTTCGACCTGGTCTTCGAACCGAACGACGAGCTCCTATGCGCTGCAGCCGAATTCACCATCGCGCAGAGTCTCAACCGCTGGCTGGGGGACCAGATCGCCGTCGAGGGAGTTCAGATATCGCGCTACGGCCCCGAGCTGGCGGTGGAGGTCGGCTACATCAGGCGGGCGGACCTGGCTCGTGACGGACTGCGGGTGCGGTTCAACGAAGGGTCGGCATGGACGACCGGCTGACGGCCGCGGGCCGGCCCTTCGACTACCACGCCCGGGACGCGGCTGCCCTGCTGGAGTCAATGCGGGCGATGATCCCCCGGACGATTCCGGAGTGGACCGGCTACGATTCCGAAGCCGATTTCGGGACGGCCCTGCTCGAACTGTTCGCCTACATGGGCGATATCGTCAGCTATTACGTCGACGCGGCGGCCAACGAAAGCTTCCTCGGCACGGCGCAGACGCGGCAGAGCGTCATCGAGCATCTGCGCCTGATCGGCTACCGGATGTCGACCGCCGCTCCCGCGCTGGCCGAACTCACCGTGTTGGTGCCGAAGGTGCCCGGCACACCGGTCGTGATCAGCCCCGGCGACGCGTTTTCGACAGAGGCCAAGCGGGGCGCGCCCGCCGTGCGATTCGAGTACACGGGCAGCGAGACGATCCAGGTCACGTTTCCCACCGACACCGAGGCGGGCAAACCGATCGAATCCGTGGTGCGAATACCCGTTGTCGAGGGCAAAACCATCATCGATGATGTGCTCGGTTCCTCCGATGGCACCGCCTACCAAAGGTTTCCGCTGACCTACGCCGGCGTCATCCTCCGGACATTCGCTCCGGAGGAGGTCGTGCTCAGCGCCGTCTCAACCCAAGCGGGCGAGGACAAACGCGGCTGGCGACTTCGCGAGACGCTGGCGTTCAGTGGACCGGGCGATCCCGACTTCACCGTCGAGGTCGACGAAAACAACCGTGCCGTAGTGATATTCGGCCAGTGCGTGCCGAGATCGGGTGCGGTACTGCGCGCCGCGTACCGGGTCGGCGGCGGTGAGGCAGGAAATGTGGCCGCCGGCACCATCACTTCGGTGGTCACGGCCGCCGGACTGGCCGGCATTGAAGGCGCGACGGTCACCAATGAAGGGCGCGCGATCGGAGGAGCGGCGCGTGAATCGACGCAACGCGCGATAGCGCAGGCTCCGGCGGTATTCCGGTCGCTGGGCCGCGCGGTCACCGCCGACGACTTCGTCGCGCTGGCGCTGGCATACCCGGGCGTTGGGAAAGCGCGGGTACGTGCCTCGGGCTGGAACAGCGTGCAGTTGATCGTCGCGCCCGCAGGCGGCGGGGACGTCAACGACATGCTGCGCGGTGACCTGATCAGGTACTTCGAGGACAAACGGCCCATCGGCACCCGGATCGAAGTGGTGGGTGTCACCTACGTTCCCGTCTTCGTCTCCGCCACGGTCGATGTCGAGCCATACTTCTCCGGCCAGCGAGTCGCCGACCAGGTGCGCGCCGCGGTGCGCGGTGTGCTGGCGTTCGATCGAGTCGGATCCGGTGAGGTGCTCTACCTCAGCAAGTTCTTCGAGGCCATCGAAGCGATCGACGGCGTCGCCGGCGTGAACATCACCCAATTCGCCCGGCGGGACCAGGCTTCACCGATGCCCGCCAACGGCAAGCTGGCAATGTCGGCCGACGAGTTGCCCCGCGTGCCCGAAGGAGATGAAGTCACCCAGCGTCCTCACCCGGTGGGCACACCGCACCCCAGCGGAATCGAAGTCACAACAGTCGGGGGCGCGACGTGACACTGGCGGGACTGGCGGCGACGGCGTTGCCCGAGGGCAACCGGATCGCGATCACCTGGAGCTGCGCCGGCGATTCCCACGGGGACCGGGTCGTGGTGGTCCGCCGTGCGGTGGCCTACCCCGAGAGCGCCGAACCCGAAACCCCCTCGCAGGGCGTCGTCATCACCGGGGACACCCCGATCGCAAAGTCGTCCACCGGCGTCTGCCGAGTGGTCGACGGGGGGCTGTTCGACGGAACCACCTACTACTACCGGGTCTTCCCGTACCGCGAGGGCCGCGACGGTCGCGAGTACGAACTCGGCCAGCCGTATCTGGCCAGCGCAACCGCGACCGGCCCCTACCAATTCGGCGACCGGATGTATCGGCTGGTACCCGAGATCCACCGGCGTTTCGACACCGGCGGCCGATTACGGAAGTTCCTGGGCCTCGTCGGCGGTCAGCTGGACCAGACTTACAGCGCGATCCGGGGTATTCCCGGCCTCGTCGACGTCGACACGGTGGACGGCAGGCTGCTGCCTCTGCTCGCGGACTGGGTCGGTTGGCGGCTGGACCACAGCCGGGGCTTCGACCGGCAGCGGTTCGAACTGCGCGGCGCCGTGCCGTTGTACCGGGCCACTCAGACCCTGGCGGCGGTCCAGGCCGGGGTGCGCAGGGTCACCGGCTGGGACAGCACGCACCGCGAGTTCGCCGACAACATCGCGACCACCAATCGTCCTGAACGGCACAATATCTGGCTTCTCTCACCTGGTGAGGAGCCGGTCACCGATCCGGGCGACCAGCCCATCTCCCTCGACGAAGCGTCCGCCGATCGGCTTTGTGTCGACGCCGGTGACGTGCCGCGAATGTTCTACGCCACCAATCGATCCGGGGAGACAGCGATCCGTGAGAAGCGCCTCGGCAAGGCGGGCTGGCAGGCTAGCACCGTCGTCGTATCGGGTCTGGGTGTCGAGCGCGAACCCGCGGCGGCGCGACGCGGCACCACGCTGTGGTTGTTCTGGGCGGCGCGGCGACCGGATACCGGCTGGCGCATCGAATTCCGCAGACAGGCCGACGGCGGAGGTTGGTCGCAGATCGTCCCGTTCGTCACCGATGCGCAGGACAGGGTGCAGCGGCGTTCGCCGGCGGCGCTGGTCGACGACGACAACGGGCTGTGGGTGTTCTGGCGCGAATTGACCGCAGACCGTTGGATATTGCGCTACCAGCGCTTTTCCGGTGCCGAGCCCGCCCTGTCTCCGGCCGCGGCCGTGACGTTCCCCCTCGAGGGTCGGGAGGACCCGCGGGTGGAGGCCGATCTGTCGGTGTCGTTGGTCAAACCCGCGGCCGGTCAACCCGGCCCGCGCATCTGCGCGCTGTGGGCACGCCGAGAACCGTTGAATCAGGACGGCTCCGGGCAACGCTGCTGGCGCGTGGCCGCGCGCTTCAAAGCCAGCGCCGACGTGTCGAGAACCGACGACTGGAGTGCGGTGGTGGAGCTACCTGGACAGCCAGGGGCTCACGACCGCGAGCCCTTCGGGTTCCAGACGGGTAGCGGTCCGTTGACCGCATTCTTCAGCTCCACCCGCGACGGCAGTTGGTCCATATGGCGATCGACGGTGGACCCGGCCACACGCACGTGGGCCCCTGCCCGCGCCGTGACCGTTCCGCCGTACTCCGACCGCGTCCCGGTGGCGTTCCGGGTCGGTGAGGACCTCAGGGTGGCCTACCGATCAGCACGTCCCCTGGTCTACCGCAGCGCTCGGTCGGCGTCGTCGGTGACCGTCGACGTGCGCTATTGCGGCAGCACGACGTTGCGTTCCGGCAACGGCGGTCAGGTCGCGCTCATGGGCGGGTCGGCGGATTTCACCGCCTACACCTCGGACGCGGGACCACCGGGCGGCCGCACCGATGCGGACCTCATCGCCCGCGACACGCTTGGCATCTACGTCGACACGACCGGCGTCGATGCGGCCGATGTCGACAGTGGGCGGCGCAGGCTCGTCGCGGTGATGGGGGAGTTCCTGCCCGTCACCACCCGAGCTGTCGTTATACCGACGAAGGACGGATGAACGAAATGAGTGACTTCTCCCAGTTGCCGCAGACCGTGCTCGACAAGAACCGGGAAAAGGGATTCGTCGGCATGCACATCATGCAGGGTGTCCCGATCCTGGACCGCGACCTCAATCTGCTCCAGGATCTGATCACCGCGACGATGCGCGGCCTCGTCAGCCGCTACATCGGCAACGGCGTGCCGTTAAAGAGTGACGCGTTCGTGATCCAGCAGGTGAACTCCGCCAACGATTTCCAGATCGGCGCAGGATCACCCGGGATTTGCCTGGTCGACGGCATCGAGGTCGGTATCGTGGAGGCACTGAAGTACAGCGCGCAGGGCGCGTTCGGCGCGCTGCCCGCCCTGACCACACCGCAAGGGTCGGCCCGCAAGGACATCGTGTACCTGGACGTCTTCCTGGAATCGGTGGACGACGACGACATGCTCGGCAACGACGAGGATGTCGCGGTTCAGACGTCGGTTCGGCTGCGCCCCGCGTGGGTGGTGCGGGTCGCCGAAGGCGGGGGCATACCGGATGCGCCGCCCGGTCACACGAACTTCCTCCTCGCCGAAATCAACCGTCCCGCAGGTGAACCGCAGATCAAGACGGCGATGATCGCGGATCTGCGCACGCGCTGCCTGACCCTGGATACGGTGCTGCAGTTACTCGTCCGGCCCGAGATCACGGGGTTTTCGCCCGGCTCCGGTGCGGCGACGGCCAGTATCACGATCAAAGGCCGCCGACTCGATCTGATGGGTACGCCCACAATTCGATTCGGCGACATCCCGGTAAGCCCGGCAGACGTCTCGCCCCCGTCGCCGGAGGCGGTGACGGTCAAGGTGCCCGCCGGCGGAACCCCCGGGTCGAAGGTGAAGGTGTCGCTGACCAACGGCGCCGGGACTGCGACAAGCGCTGCTCTGTTTGAATTCATCTAGCCGGCAGCCGATTGCTATGGAGGAATCGTGGCCTTTGACGTTTACCCGGTAGGCGCGCCGGTCGAGGTGCCGGCGGGTGGCGAGAGTGATCCGATCGACTTCACCGCGCGAATCGGGCCGGACCCGCCACCGGCGGGTCGTTCGACGATTTTCCTTCGCCTGATCACGCTCGGCGTGGGTGCTGACCTCGCGCCAACTACGGGAATCGGCATTTCGGCTGACACAGGTGCTTTCGTGACCGTTGCCGACAATCCCTCCACCGTGGACGTCCCGGACGTCTCCGGGCAGGTCGTGGCGAACGCCGACCGCAGGTTCGTCGACGGTGTCTCCTTTGTGCGGATACGCCCGTCCGCCGACAACCCGGGGGCGGTATCCACGTGGCGGTTGCGGATTACCAACAATCACACGAAACCGATCCGGTTCACACTCGTCGTCGCCGACAACGACTCCGAGACCCGGCAACCGTGGATCGACGTGGGCGAGGTCCCGAAGTTCGACGTCGTTACGGGCAACACCGCCGGCGCCCCGTTCGAGATCGCCAACCGCGGTACGGGGCAGCTGCGTCTCGCCGACGCGGGTGTCACCGAGATCGGCGCAGGGTTCGCCCTGTCGCCCCTGCCTGCCACGGTCGAGCCGAATTCCGCTGTGGTGGTGCAGGTCAATCTCAACGCAGGTGCGCAACCGAGGGAATCCGCAGCCACGTTCGCATTCACCAGCAATGACTTGAGGGCGGGATCGACCGCCGGCCACAACCGGCAGCTCCGGCTCGCCGCCACCATCCGGGCGCCGCTGTGGTCGACCGGCGACGTCCTGGTCGTCGACTCGCAGGCGACCGACGGCTCGCCCAGAGCGGATCGTGCCCGCGGGCTGATCCGCGTGAATCCCGACACCGGGGCACAGACGGTGGTCAGTGCGGGACAGCTGCTGACAACCCCTCTCGGCGTGGCGGTAGAGCCGACAGGTCACGTGGTGATCGCGGACGCGGGGGCGTTCGGCGGAAACGGCGGAGTCATCAGGGTCGACCGGATCACCGGGGCGCAGACGAAGGTGTCGTCGGACGGCTTCTTCGAGAACCCGACCGACCTCGTCGTCCTCGCCGACGGGACGATCGTCGTCGCCGACTCGAACAACCCGGGCACCGCGGGCAGACTCGTCAAAGTCAACCCCGCGAATGGGCAGCAGTCGTTGGTGACTGCCCCCGGAGCGGTCAAACAACCCATCGGTGTTGCCCTGGAGGCCAACGGAAGTCTGGTCGTCCTCGACGTCGGTGTCGCGCCTGCCGTCGTCGTCCGGCTTGCGGCGAACGGAAACCTGTCAAATGTTGCCGGTGGAACGATCGCGGCCAGCGCATTTGGCATCGCCGTAGCGCCGGACCGTGGCATCCTTTTAACCGTCCGCGACGGTCCCAGCGGCGCGGTGCTGCGCATCGATCCGAACGATGGCAGTCAAAAGTCTGTGTTCAACGGCCAGCTGCTGGCCGCTCCCGCCAGTGTTGCCATGCGAGGAGGAGACGCCATCGTCACCGATTTGAATACACCGAGCGTCGATCCCAGGTTGAAGGCACCCGGTGTCCTCCGGCTGACCGCGCCGACGACCCAGGCCAAACTGTCGAATGCGGGCCTGCTACGGGCGCCTCGCGGCGTGGTCGTCGTCCCGCCCCGCGCGCAGTGACGACGACGAAGGCGCGACGCTGAACCGTGCGGAACGCTCCGACCGCCAGCCCGTTGGCCGGCGGGCGGCGGACCGCGCCGCGGTGGAACTCGCAAGGAGCCCGGTGAGGCCACATCACGACGGGAACGCGGTTCGTCTTTGGAAATCCATTGCGCTGCAGCGGGCTCTGGGGAATCAAGGGGTACGTCGCGCCAACGCGGTGGTCGACCGTTGTGTCGGTGGTTCACAACCGTGTTCCTGCAACGAGGCGAAGCCTGTCGGACGGGAGGCTCCCGTCGGATCCGACCAGTGGCAGGGCACAACCGCGCCGGGAGTGCCGGCCGTCGTCACCGATGTGTTGCGATCGGCCGGGTCACCGCTGCCCGACGCTGTGCGCGTTGAAATGGAGCGCCGCTTCGACGTCGCTGCGCGACCCGACTCTGCGATGCCGCCCGTGCAGCGAGAAGGGGTCAGCGAGCCCGGAGATCCTCATGAACGGGAAGCGGAAGCCACTGCTGCTCGAGTCTCGGCGCAGTTGTCCCCTTCTGCGATGGGACCGACTCATGAGCGCACGTTGGGCAACGCGCACCACTTCAGCGAGGTACGTATCCACGTCGACTCTCGCGCCGGGATCGCCGCGCGGGCGATCGACGCGGCCGCCTACACGGTCGGAAACGACATCGTCTTCGGCGCAGGCCGGTTCGATCCCGGCACGCGCGAAGGCATGCGGCTGTTGGCTCATGAACTCACGCATGTCGTCCAACGACGTCCTGAACTCGGAAGGTCACGTATCGCGCAGAATACCGTCCTTCGAGCGCCGGTATCGGTGGCGCCTCCTGCGCACACGCCGAAGCAAACTCAATCGACAAATGATTGCAACCCTGCCAATAGGGTTCAGCACAATCGCGAACACCGCATAATTCAGCAAGATTATGTAAGACGGCAAAATCCGGTCGCTGTAAAGGAATACCAGATTCCTAATTCGAGCGCGTTGGGATATACCGGATGGGCGGATTTAGCGGATCGAGCGGCAAAGACTTTGTACGAGATCAAGTCGGTTTGGGAATGGTCGCGCGGCCAAGAAGAGGTCGATCGATACATAGACATGGCCAACGTTTACTGTGGTAGCGGCTGGTCGGGCGGAACAGACTACATCCCGACGATTTTCGAAGACCCGGGCGACCCGAACAATGTATTGCTCGCCGCGTCTCCTTCGCCGGGGTTGATTCTGTACACATGGTTTCGCAGAGACAATCCAACCGGCAAGATTCCGGCAGAATTCAAACGTAAGGTTGAGATTCCGCAGAACGAACAGACGAAGGCAAGCGTTCCTAAACCCAACGCTTCGACGCCCGATGCCCGTGGTAACCCAGGCCCGACTCCGATGCCGCTTCCCGCGCCGGGGCCTACTCCTGCCCGACCTCCTGCGCCGACGCCAGGAGGAGGTGAAGTAATCCCATTTCCGAAACCGCCGCAAACAAAACCGGGCGAGCAGGAACTTCAGCCAGCCGCCAAAACCACCACCGAGCGAATTCTGGAGTTCGTCACGGACCTGATAGTCAGCGGCGAGAACGTGGAACGAGCGGTGACGAAATTCCTCTCCGAGAATCCCGCGATTGTGCAAAACATCACGCTAATTGTGGCCGCGATCGCCGCCGGTGCTCTGGTGTCGGACGTGGCGTCGGGATTCACCGCGATAGTGAAGGATCCGGCAGTGCTGGCCATTTTGGCCGCCATGCTGCGGGTCGCTCAAACCCTGCAACCCGCACGGTAATAACCGCCGGTGGACCCAGGGCTTCGGCGCTGGTGAATGGCAGGACTGTGAGATGGGAAGTTGGGGGTTGAGCAGGTCGATGCGGCGGGCCTGGCCTGGCGGTTAGGGCGGCGATGCGGCAGGCTCCGGCGATGTTGTCGGCTCCGTCGATGCGGTGCAGGATCATGGCCTTGGCGAAGGTATCGCGGGCGGACGAAGACGGGGACAACGCGTCGGGGTGAGGCCAGATCACAGGCCTGCGGCCTCTTCGAGTTCGCGCAGCGCGGATTCAAAGCCGTTACCGAGTTCGTCGAGGTCTTCGGCGATCTGTGGTGTCGAGAGCAGGCCGAAGTCCATCGAGCCGTTATAGCTGAAACAGGTGATGTTCAATCCCTGGTCGGCCATCAGCAGCGAGACGGGAATGATCCGTTCGACCCGCGCCCCGGCGATGTAGTAAGGGTACCCAGGACCGGGGATGTTGGAGACGCACACGTTGAGCGGGGGGATTCTGCTGCCCAGGTGGCTGGCGGTGTACGCGCGAGCGGCCAGTCCCAACAGGCCGGGCGGTGTCGTCTCGGTCAGTCCCATGATCTGATGCGCGGCAAGTGCCTCTTCCATTCCCTTGGCGGCCTGGGAGCTTCGGAAGATCTCCCTCACCCGTTCGGCCGGGTCGGCAACATCGCTGGCGAGGCTGATCGTCAACGAGGTGACCTGATTGCCCAGTTCACTTTTCTCGCGTTTGTTCCTGGCGCGAGTCGAAATCGGCACCTGGGCTATCAATGGTCGGTCGGGCAAGCCTTCCCGGTCTAGCAAATATCGGCGCAGCGCCCCCGACACGATCGCCAGCACAATGTCATTGAGTTTCACGCCGAAGGCCGACTTGACCGCCTTGATCCGGCTCATCGCCAGCCTGATGCTGGTGACGCGCCGCTGCGCCGAGACGGGGGCGTTGAACCGCGTGAGCGGCGCATGGAACATCTTGGCGGGCTTGTTTTTCAGACCGCGTATGGCGACCCGCTGGACGATCGTCTGGCCGGCGAGTTCAGCCACCCGTATCGGCGTCATTACCGTGAGTTCGAACAGCCTCGCTCACGATGCGCCGCTCCCACCTGGGCACCGAATTACCGCCCGTCGATGCGCTGATCCGATCGGCCGGTGGACGCGGTTGGGGAGCGACGTCGATGACGATGTCAAGCAGACTGGCGCCCGATACACCGTCGATGAGCGCGTGGTGCATCTTCCCCAGTACCCCGACCAGGCCGCCCTCGACACCCTCGACGAACCACAGCTCCCACAGTGGCCTGTCCTTGGCGAGCGGATAGGACACCAGCCGGCCCACGAGTTCTTCGAGTTCCTGACGTCCGCCCGGAGAAGGTACCGCGATGCGGCGCAGGTGATAGTCCAAGTCGACGTCGGGCTCCTCGACCACCCACGGCCTGTTGAGTCCGTATGGCGCACCGGTCACGCGCCAGCACAGCACGGGCATGTCCGGCAGACGTGCGGCGATGAGCTCCTTGACGGCTCTGAAGGAGAATCCGGAAGCATCCGACGGATCGCACAGCATCATTGCGCTGATGTGTGTCGGGCATTCCCTCGTTTCGGTGAACCATAAGGCCGAGTCGACGCTGGAAAGGCGCTTCATCGATTCAGCATAGTGAGCAACCGTTTCGGGGGAGTGGACTTCGGCCCGAAGCGCCATCGTCCGGCAAACGCGCTGCCGCCGCATTTAACGACAAACTTCACACCGGGTAACGCGGATTTCGCCCGGATTTCCTTGCCATCGGCGTATTTTGTTTTCGTCGGCCATGCCGCCGCAAATGTGGTGTTGGCGGCCGACAGCCGCCGGAGCCCCGCCGATGGACCGAGCACGCTTGACCCCACGGTCGAGTCAAAAATCGCTTTAACGATGCATCGAGGCCGGGTTGTCAGGGATGCCACGTCCACGGACACGGCAAAAGGTCCACCGGCTGAAATGACCTTCGAGCGGGGCGGTAAAGCCGCAGGAGGAACGGGCCGGGTGGTGCATCTTGCGATAGGCTCAAGTGCTTGTTGTGCAGTGCTCCTAGTGTGTCGGGGCCCATGTACGAGGAGTTGCGAAAGCATTGAGTTTCGACGTTCACCCGCCACCGGGGTCCGCGCCGTTGTCGCTGTCTGCGGGACGCGACGGCGGGCTCATCAGGATCGCAGAGCACGCCGCGATCGATCCGGTCACAGGCCGGAATTCGATGTTCATCGGGGTTGTGCAGGTCAGCGAGTCCGACGGCAATGGTCCGCCGCGGGCAATCGGGTTGGCCACCGATTCGGGTCCGTCGGCCAAGGTCGGGAACGCGCCGACGCCGATCCACGCCCAGCCCGGCGCCCAGTCCCCGGTCGCGATCGCCAGCATGGTCGAAAACGATGGCATCCACCTCATCGAGGTCGAGGTGCTCGAATCACAGGCTGGCTGGCGCATCCTGCTGACGAATACCGACACTCGTACACAACGATATGTCTGGGTGGTCGGCGATACCCGCGCGGCGACTCGCCAGCCGTGGCTGGACATCCCGGTCCCCGTCGTCGCTCTCGACACCGTTGCCGGTGAGAACCCATCACCCCAGGATCTGTCCATCGCGAACTACGGCCCAGGCTTGCTCACGCTAACCGACACGGACGACACCGACCTCGGCTCCGGTTTCCGCCTGCTCGCCATCGCCCCCCGCCTACTCGGTGGCAATCGACGCGCGGTCGCCCGCATCGGATTCACCGCGCCCGACACACCCGGAGCTCGGTCGGCGGCCCACACCTTCTCCTCCAGTGACCGCGCGGCGGGGGAAGTGACCGGCCACAACAACCGGGTCGCGCTTACCGCCACCGTCCGTCCCCGGCCCAGTCGGGCACTCCTGACAGTCAAGAGCCGACCAGCCGGCGCGCAGCCGGACGTCGGCACGCAGTTTACGTTGGACCGCCCGTTGACCAGAGTTGGCCGGCAGGCCGATAGCGACATCGTCCGCAATGACCGCTCCGTGGACCCTCGGCACGCCGAATTCCGCCTCGACAGCGGCGAATTCACGGTTGTCGACATGGGGAGCGCCTACGGCACCTACGTCAACCGAGACCCGGTGGATGAAGCGGTGCTCATGGACGCCGACGACGTGCAGATTGGCAAGTTCCGATTAGGGTTTTCGGCCGGATCCTGACGGCGGGGTTGCATGGTCAGACGTGTGACGGCAGGACTGCAGTGTGACATGCGGTGGTCGGGGTACGTGTGGGACGACGCCGAGGACAAGGACGTTCGCAGGGGTCCATCGGCTTCTACGTGCGGTCGAGATTGGCGGTGTGGCTGCCGTGTCGTGGAAATGGGCGGTGAGTTGTGAGTTTTGAGGTATTCCCGGAAGCGGGGGCGGGGCCGCTGTCGATACCAGCGGGCGCCTCGAGTGCTCTGGTCGAGGTGGGTGAGCATTCCGCGGTCGACCCGGCGACGGGTCGTGATTCGATGTTCGTGCGGGTGGTGCAGATCCGCGACGACGATGCCGGTGGTGGGGCTGTGCCGCCGGTAATCCGGTTGGGGGTGGTGTCGGGCCCGGTGGTGCCGGTGGGGTCGTTTGCTACACCGCTGGCGATGCAACCCGGCGGGGACGTGGTGGCGGTGGCCACGCTATCCGCCGAGGGCGACGACATCCACCTGGTCGAGGTCGAAGTGCTGGCGACACAGCCCCGGTGGGTGATTCAGATCGGCAATGCCGATTCTCGTGCGCGCCGGTATGTGGGGGTAGTCGCCAGCAGCAGGGCGGCGACCAGCCGTCCGTGGCTCGACGTGTGGGCGGGCACGCTGGCGTTTCGTGCGCAGGTCAACGAGACCGCGGCGGCTCAGGAGGTGGTGATCGCCAACTACGGTCCCGGTCCGTTGACGTTGTCCGCCGCCGACGGCGCTGATCTGGGGGCGGGGTTTCGGCTGGTGTCGGTGTCCCCGCGGCCGGTCGGCGCCAACCGGCGCGCCGTCGTCCGCATCGGCTTCACCGCAGCAGGTGCACCGGGCGCCCCGGCCATCGCGCATGATTTCGTCTCCAACGACCCCGACGCCGGGCGGATTTTCGGCCACAACAACCACGTCACGCTCACCGCCACCGTGTCCCGACCCTCCCTCTGGTCGGCCGGGGATGTCCTGGGCATCCACGGATTCAACCTGTGCCGGCTCGACATGGCGGCGGGAACGTGGGTCGCGGTGGTCGCGGTAACCCCTCAGGCTGACGTCTTCGTCGACGTCGACCCTGTCTCCGGCGACGCCGTTTTGCTCGACGCCGGATTCCTCAAACGAGTCGACCGCTTCACCGGCCAGGTGACGGCGCTCGGAATCGGGCGCATCGTCGGACCGATCGGAATGGCCGTCGACCGTAACGGGATCATCGTCTTCCTGTACCGGGACGACAAGACGAGGATCGGGCGAGTCACACTTGCCGGGGCGTGGACCGGTGCCGCCGAGGTGTCCGGGCTGACGGATCCGCGGGGCATCGCGCTGGAAGCCAACGGCGACGTCGTGGTGGCCTGCGGCGGCTTCGGCATGGACGCCAAGGTGATGCGCAGCACGGCGTCTAACGGGCAGCTGTCCACGGTTGCGGCATCCGGGTCCCTGAGCGGTCCCGTCGGCGGGCCGGTCGCGGTCGCGGTCGAGCGCGACGGCACCATCCTGGCCATGCGGAAGTTCCAAGCCGCGGGGGGCGGTTTCATCTTCTCCGAGGGCGTCTTGATCAGGGTCAACCCCCGAAACGGCAACCAGACGTCGTTTACCGGAGCCTCGGCGTTGAGCGAGCCCACCGCGCTGGTTGTCGCCCCGGACAGCACGATCGTGGCCGCGGCCGGCGGGGGAGTCGTCGCGGTGAATCCGGCGACCGCTGCGAGGACGGTGCTGACGTCGCAGACCGTACGGCGCCTGACGGTCGTCCCGGTGCTTCCCAACTGAATTGCGCCGTGACGTGAGAAAATTCGCCCATGCCGCGAGCTGAGCGCGCCGATCGAACGCCGGCTCATCCGCGTGCCCCGGCCGTCACGCAGAGCGGCTCGAAGGCGCTGTCGAATTCCATTGGGCTGCAACGGGCTATCGGCAACCGGGGTATGCACCAGCGTGAGTTCGGGCGCACCCCGGGCACGCCGCTGGACGCCGCGTCGCGAGCCCGGTTCGAGCCGATGTTCGGGCGCGACCTCGGCGGGGTGCGAGTGCACACCGATGCGGCCGCGGCGCGGTCCGCGCAGCGCATCGGCGCACTCGCCTACACCGTGGGACAGGACATCTTCTTCGGCGCAGGGCGATTCGACCCGGACACGCAAGCCGGCCGGCGGCTGCTGGCGCATGAGCTGACACACACCGTGCAGCAAAGCCGCGGCGGCACAACGGCATCCGAATCGCCGCACCACGAGCGGGAAGCCGACCTTGCCGCTGCCTCCGTCGGAGCACCGGGGGAACTGCGCTTCGGGGTGAGTGCGAGCCGGCCCGGCATGGCGCGGCAGAAGAAGACCGGCGAAGCGCCCGCCGACGCGCCCCGCATCGTGCTCGACACACCGGTCAACCGGGCCGCGGCGGCGGTACGACTCCTGCAGAAGATAGCCGACCGCTACAAGGCGGAACACCGACTGCAGGAAGCCGACTCCGAGCGGGTCGGGGTCATCCGCGACTACGTGGAGAAGACCAACCGGGATGCGCGGGCAGCCAAGCTCTACGGCCAGTTGGGCCAGTCCGAGCGTGCATTCGCCAAGCGGTACATCGAGGACGCGGAATACCACCTCAAGCGTCTTGAGAGCGCGATCCGAACCGGCTATCCGCGCCTCGACGACGAGCGCACGTGGACGTCCCCACTCGGGGCGATGCGCAACGCGGAGCGCTACCTCCACATGATCAATCACTATCGCGATCCGGTGAAGCTCAGCCAGGGTTGGCACGTGGTGGTCGACGAATTGGGCAACGTGCGCGGATACGTGCGCCTCTCGTCGGCGACATGGGAGATCTGGGACAACCACGGCACGCTGCTCACCAACGGCCCGGCCGAACCCCCGCTGGAACGGCCGTGGCTCGATCCCATCGACGTCCTTGCCGCCATCGTCACCGTCGGCGCGGCCATTCCGATCCGAGTCGCCCTGCGTACCGCGATGCGCACGCTCGTGGGACGTGCGGGTCCGCGGCTCGCCCGCGCCACCCTCGCGGTGCACCT
Organism: uncultured Mycobacterium sp.; assembly: GCA_964511995.1. Taxonomy (GTDB): domain Bacteria; phylum Actinomycetota; class Actinomycetes; order Mycobacteriales; family Mycobacteriaceae; genus Mycobacterium. The sequence goes on along the minus strand of CAZEHT010000021.1, from coordinate 903 downwards.
GGGACTCACCGAAGCCGTGCCCATCGTGGTCGACCAGGTGGCGCCGAGGGCGTTCATCATGGGCGAGACACTGGCCGCACCCTCGGCGACTTTCAGCGCCGCGACGGACGTGGTCGCAGCTGCGGTACGTAAGACCGCGGCCGCGGAGGCAACCACCGCGGCGTCGATGGGAGCCGCTGGAGCCTCCGGGTCGGCGGTGACCAGCGCAGGCGCGCGGATGGCCACCGCGACCGCGGGCACCACGGCGACGAACATCCGAGGCGCCACCATTGTTTCGGTGGCGCAGGCTGAGTACGAGGCGCGGCTGGCGTTCGTAAACCCCCAGCAGTTCGACAACCCGGTTTTCAACGCCATAGAGCAGGCCGGGCAGCGTGCCGCCGTTGCGCTGACCGATCCCGCCAATCCGGTGAGTGCGAGGTTCATCCAGGCCTGCCGGTCACGCAACTGGACGTTGGCGGGAACGCTGTTTCACTCCGCGGCCGCAGCGGAGATCAGGGCGGCGGCACCCACCTTGCTGAATGAGGGCATCCGGATAAGCGCCGAGGACACCGTGCAGTCGGGTGCGGGTGGCAGCCGGTTCGACACCTTGACGATCGACTCCACCGGTGCCCACTACGAAGTCGACTGGAAGACGACCGGTCGCAGCGCGCTGAGCACTAGTTCACGCCGGGAGATGACCCGGCACGCCGCCCAGTACCAGACCCGGCGGGGGGCGACCCTCGATGTGCAGATCTCCAAGAGCTGGGTCGATTTCGTCCGCGGCCGTATCGGCAATATCGATTGGCCCCGCTAGCCAAAAGCGCGACGGCGCGCTTTCCGGTCCAGGTGGATGGTGCGGAGTTAGATCACTATCAGCGTCGGTGTTGAGGCAGGGGTTGGTGGGTCATGGGTGTTGAGGTGTTT
>CAZEHT010000020.1:38948-42021 GCA_964511995.1 uncultured Mycobacterium sp. | reverse complement strand
CGCGCCATCGTCGCCCGCCCGCTCTACGACGACTTCGTCGCCGGCGTCGCCGAAGTGATGGGCCGGATCGTCGTCGGCGACCCCACCGACCCCGACACCGACCTGGGCCCCCTCATCTCGACGGCACACCGCGACAAGGTGGCGGGCATGGTGTCGCGCGCACCGGATCAGGGCGGGCGAATCGTCACCGGCGGCCATGCCCCCGACCTGCCGGGCTCGTACTATCTGCCGACGCTGATCGCCGACGTCGACGAGTCCTCCGAGGTGTACCGCGACGAGATATTCGGCCCGGTGCTCACCGTGCGGTCGTTCACCGACGACGACGACGCGCTGCGGCAGGCCAACGACACCGCGTACGGGCTCGCCGCATCCGCGTGGACCCGCGACGTCTACCGGGCGCAGCGCGCCTCACGCGAGATCGGCGCGGGGTGCGTGTGGATCAACGACCACATCCCGATCGTCTCCGAGATGCCGCACGGCGGCGTCGGCGCGTCGGGATTCGGCAAAGACATGAGCGACTACTCCTTCGAGGAGTACCTCACCATCAAGCACGTGATGAGCGACATCACCGGTATAGCCGAAAAAGATTGGCACCGAACAATTTTCGCCAAGCGCGGTTGAGGAGTTCAGTCTTCGCCTCGGGGGATCACGATCACCGGAGCGGCGGTATTCGCCAGGATGCGCGACGCCGTGGAGCCCAGGAACACCCGCCGGGGAGCCGCGAACCGGCTCGACCCGACGACCAGCAGGTCGGAATCGCTCCAGGTCAGCTTTTTCACCGCCAATTCCAGCGTCATCCCGTCGGCGACGATCGACTCGATGTCGGCCGCGTCGGGCAGGTTGCGAACGGCGACGGCCAGGTTCTCCTCGGCCGCGGAAATCTGCATCGCGTGAAACTCCGCGAGATCCTCGGCGTCGGCCAACTGCTCCGCCGACACCAGCGAAACCATGCGAATGGGCAACTCCGCGGCGCTGGCCAGGGTGATCGCGAAGGGCAGCGGATTGTCGTCGCCGGCATTGCCGGGCACAGCGGCGGTGACGGCGGTGATCGTCGGCGGTGAATTCTCGGAGTAGCCGCGGGGCGCCAACGCGACCGGGATGGATGAGTTGTGCAGCAGCGAACTGGTCACCGGCCCGATGACGTGACCGCCGAGAATACCGTCGCGCGCGCCGCCCACCACGATCAGGTCAGCGTTGCGCTCCTCGGCGAATCGCAGCAGCGTTTCGGCGAACGATTCGCCGACGAGCACGGTCGAAGTCGCCTCGATGCCAGCTGCCGCCAGGGCCTCCATGGCGCCGGCGATCCAGCTTTCGCCCTTGCTGACCAGGAACTGTTGGTACTTGGCGCGGCCCGGGTGGCCGTCGGGAAGCTCCTGGCGTACCACGAGGACCACGTCGACGGTGGCGTCAAAGGTTCGCGCGATGGTGATGGCCAGCGAAACGCCGTCGTCGCCGGTTGGGGTCGCCAGGTAACCGACCGTGAGGTGCATTGGCGTTTCCCGTCCTGTTGGGTAGCCGAAGCGGTCTTGTCAGTAGACGTCCGGCACTTTGACCTCGGTGCTGGCGTTGAGGGTTTCGCCGCGGAAGAACCGTTTGGTGCCGAACGCGAAGCAGGCCAGCATGAGCGGGACACCGAGCACCAGCATTCCGACGCCGAGTACGAACACCCCGCCGATCGGCCCGAACGCGGTATAGCCGTAGTCGGGCTGAACCATGTCCACGGCACTCCGCCCGAACGCCCATGCCATCGCGAACCCACCGAGCAGCGGGAAGATCCCGCGGAAAAACAGGTTTCGAGCCGATGTCCGCAGGCTCCTGCGGAAGTACCATGCGCAGGCAAATGCCGTTACGCCGTAGTAGAACGCGACCGCGAGGCCCAGGGACGCGACGGAGTCTGCGAGGGCATTCTCGGACAGGAATGTCAGCAGCAGGTAGAAGAACAACGCGGACAATCCCATCACGATGGTGCCGAACGCCGGGGTCATGTAGCGCGGGTGCACGTTGGCGAAGCGCTTCGGTATCGCCTCGTACACCGCCATCGACAGGGTGCCCCGGGCGGTCGGCAGGATGGTCGTCTGGGTGGACGACAGCGCCGAGATCGACACGGTGAGCAGCAGCAGGGACGCCGCGATCGGGCCCGCTACCGGTTGGCCGAGCACGGTCAGCACGTCGTCGGTGTTCATCGGGTTGTTCAGGCCGATTCCCACGTTGCCGAACCCGGCAAAGGACTGGATCGCGTAGGCCACCAGCACGTAGGTGCAGACCAGGATGATCGTCGTGATCAGCGCCGCGATTCCGGGTGTGCGTTCGGCATCCTTGGTTTCCTCGCCGACCGCCAGGCACGCGTCCCAGCCCCAGTAGATGAAGATGCACAAGATGATCGCCGCGGCTATCGCGTGCGAGTCCAGGCCGCCCGGCCATAGCCAGGCCAGGGACGGTGAGACCGCCTGCGCTCCGGCGGTGCCGGCGAACACCCGGACCAGGGCAATGATGCTGACGATGATCAGCACGCCGAACTGCACCGCGATAAGCACGTTCTGCATTCGCTCGGACACGACGATGCCTCGGGCGCTGACCAGCGTCATACCCATGATGAAGATCGAGCCGAGCGTGACTTTTGCCCACAAGTTCTCGGCCAGAGCCTCCTGGCCGAGGAACTTGAACAGATAGATCGCCGCTATTTCGGCGACGTTCGCCAGCACGATGATCGCCGAGACGGCCAGCCCCCACCCGCCGATCCATCCGATCCACGGTCCGAACGCCTTCGTGCCCCAGGTGAATGTGGTGCCGCAGTCGGGGGTGTCCTGGGATAGTTCCTTGTAGGCGAATGCGACCAACAGCATCGGGATGAACGCCAGCACGAACATCGCCGGCGCCTTGTCCCCGACGGCGAGCACCACGTAGCCGAGCGTGGCGGCCAAGCTGTAGGCGGGTGCCACCGCCGACAGGCCGATGACGATATTGCCGGCCAGGCCCAGAGCCCCGGCCTGCAGGCCTTTGTCCGTGGTGACCTGTACCGGCGGTTCCGCGATAGCCATGTGCAGGAATATACGATTCTGCGGGCGTTCTGACC
>CAZEHT010000020.1:33656-38848 GCA_964511995.1 uncultured Mycobacterium sp. | reverse complement strand
GTCGTGTCCCGATCGGCGAGCCACGGCACCCGGCACGCGTCGCCGGAGTTGAAGCCCTGTTCGGTGATGCCGAGGGCGGTGTTGATCCGCGCCCGCATGTTTTCCACGCCGATCTGGTAAGTCAGCTCGATCACACCGTCATCGCCGAACCGCCGGCGAAGGTCGGCGACCTGTTCGTCGGTCACGGTGTGCGGGTCGGTCGTCATCGCGTCGGCGTAGGCGATCGCAGCACGCTCGTCGTCGCTGAACAGGGGTGACGTCGTGTAGTCGTCGATGTTTTTGAGCCGGTCGAGGTCCAGGCCGTCGAGGCGCATGAGCATCGAACCGAAGTCGACGCACCAGGAACAGCCGATCCGGCGTGCCGTGCGGTATACCGCCAGTTCGCGAACCGCCGCCGGCAGCGTGGTCGAAGCCCGCTCCAGCAGGCCTTCGTGCACGGCACCGGCGAACAACAGCTTGCGGTGGTGGGCGTTGACGGTGAACGGCTCGGGCACCTCGCCGAAACGGCGCTTGGCGTAGCGGTACATCAGTCGGGTCAGCAAGGGGACTCGGGCGGGGGCCAGCGGTGGGATTCGTGCGGTGCTCATACCCTTTAGACGATAGGGGACGGCGGTGTGTGACCGGCCGTTGTCGATCTGACTATCGCGCCGGTGGCGGGGGAGGCGGTGGAGCGCCGGCCGGTGGCGGGATTTTCGGATACTCGCGGGCCACTGTGGCGGTGGTGGCGCCCGCGGACGCTGCGGATGGCCCCGCCTGTTTGGAGCGGCCGGGTGCGGCGTCCCATCCCGTTTCGACCAGCCGCTTCTGTACGGCGACCGCGAGGACGAGCAGAACCGCCCCGATTCCCAGCATCGCTACGACGCCCCACACGGCGCCCAGCTTTGCGGCGTTGCCCAAGGCGATGCCGTACCAGCCGAAATCGGTGTCGCCGAAGGTCGTGTTCTCCTCGCCGAACGAGCCGAGGACCCGCACCAGCAGCGCCGGCAGGAAGGTGATCAGCAGACCGTTGACGAAACCGCCGGCGATTGCGCCGCGGCGTCCGCCGGTGGCGTTGCCGTAGACGCCTGCTGCTCCGCCGGTGAAGAAGTGCGGGACCAGGCCGGGCAGTACGAGCACCCAGCCGAACGCCGGACCGAGCCACAGCGACAGCACCGCCAGGCCCGCCAGACCCGCGCCGAAACTGGACACGAACCCGATCAGCACGGCGTTTTGCGCGTAGGGGAACACGATCGGTGCGTCGAGGGCCGGCACGGCTCCCGGCACCACCCGCGCCGCGATGCCCTGGAACGCGGGGACGAGTTCGCCGAGGATCGTCCGCACACCGAACAGGATCACCGCGACCGCGACACCGAACCCGAGTCCTTCGGTGACGCCCTTCATCAGGAAGTTGCCGAGGTTCTCCGCCGCTCCGGCTCCGGTGTCGTCGGCGAAGGCCGCGAACGCGGTCTGCTGGCCGGCCTTCACCAGGTAGATCACCGAAACCGCCAGGTACATCAGCACCATCGACAGGGCGGTGGCGACCATCGAATCGCGCAGAAAGCGCAGCGATTCGGGCAATTTCAGGTCCTCGGTGGACCGGCTCTTGGTGCCGCCGACGAACCGCCCTGTGAGCCCCGACGCGATGTATCCCAGCGTGCCGAAGTGACCGATGGCGATGCTGTCGTCGCCGGTGACCCGTTTGGTCCACGGCTGTGCGATCGCCGGCAGTGCGACCATCACGGCGCCCAGCAGGATGCCGCCGACGGCGACCACCACCGCGGCGTCCAGCCCGGCGGAGGCGAGGACGATTGTGAGCAGTGTGGCCATGAACAGGGTGTGGTGCCCGGTGAGGAACACGTAGTGCAACGGGGTGAACCGGGCCAGGGCCAGGCTTATCGCGAACCCCAGGATCATCAGCCACGCGACCTGTGCGCCGAACTGGTTTTGCGCGATGCCGACGATCGCCTCGTTGGTCGGCACCACGCCTTTGGTGCCCGCCGCGCCCTGGATCATCACTCCCAGCGGTCCCAGCGATTTGACCACGAGGGTCGCGCCCGCCCCGATGAGCAAGAACCCCAGGGTGGCCTTCAGCGCGCCGCCGATCACCTGGCCGACCGTTTTGCGCAGTGCGATCAGGCCCACCGCGGTGATGATGCCGATCAGATAGGCCGGGACCGCGAGGATCTCGTTGACGACGAATTCGGCGATGCCGACCAGCCATCCCATCGGAGCTCCTTCGCGTGGATGACAGCAGTGGGTGTCAGACGTCGTAGCTGGCCCGCAGGGCCGCGTCGACCTCGGTGGTGGACGTGAAGTCGTCGATGGTGCGCACCGGCACGCCGACATCGCCGAGAGTCCTTGCGATCTCCCCGGAGGTCAGGATCAGATCGACGCTCTTGGCCTTGCCCTTCGCGGAGATGGTGTCGGTGGCCTCGACAGAGACGTAGGGCTCCCACCCCCACGTGCGCAGCACCTGTTCGAGCGTGGTTTTCAGGAACAAGCTGGTGCCCAGCCCGTTGCCGCAGACGGTGAGGATCAGGTTGTGGGTACGCCGGGGCGCGAAGGCATTCGCCGCCGATACCGCTGCCGACGCGCTCTCTGACTCCCTCGTCACCGTTTCGTCGCCGAGCGCGGCCAGCACCTCGTCGGCGGTCGTCGCGGTGTCGAGCGCGCGGCGCCTTGCGGCGTCGCCCAACACCCCGGCAAGTTCGGCCATCGCGGTGGTGTGGGCTGTGGCTTCGGTGGCCGCTAGTGCGACGACGAGCGTCACCGGGTCGTTCGTCTTGTGGCCGAACGCAACCGGCTCGGCGAGCCGCACGAGCGACATGCCGGTGCGGTGAACCGCCTCCGATGGCCGGGCATGGGCGAACGCGAAGCCCGGGGCCACCACGATGTAGGGGCCGTTGGCCTCGACGTTGGCGATCATCGCGTCGGTATACGCGCCGCCGGCGATACCGTTCCGCTCCAGCAGCCTGCCCGCCACCCGAACCGATTCCTGCCATGTTCCGGCGGTCACGCCCAGCGCGATGGATCGCGGGGTGAACAGCTGGGCCAACGCCGACATTCGGCGACCCTAACACCGTCCTGGCGACCGTCAGGAGATGTTGGGATCGAAGGTCAACACCACATAGCTGCCCAGGATCAGGGTGATTGCCAGCGACAGCGTCAGGAGGCCGTTCAGCACGAACCGGGTGGACTTCTTCCGCGTGTAATCGGCGATGATCGTGCGCATTCCGTTGCCGCCGTGCAGTTCGGCCAGCCACAGCATCAGCAGATCCCAGCTCCGCCAGAACGGCGACGACCAGCGCTGCGCGACGAAGTTGAAGTCGATTCGGTATACACCGTCGTCCCAGATCAGTGTGACGAACAGGTGACCGATCACCAAAACCGCCAGCACGATGCCGGAGAGCCGCATGAACAGCCCCGTGTATCTCTTGGCGTTGCGCCCGCCTGCGCGCCGGTGAGGGGAACGCGGGTCGTCCAGCTCGGTTGCGGGGGCGTCACCGCGGCCGATCGCCGGTGCGGTGTGGCGGTTGTCCGCGGCGTGGTCGGAGGCGCGGTCGCCGGCACGGTCGCCGGCGCGGTCGGCGGCACTCAACCGAACTGCTCCCACATGTGCGCCGCGAGCACGACCGATGCCGGGACCGTTACGATCAGCCACGCCGCGGCGAGCGCGGCCACCATGCGCCTGCGGTGACGCGGGCCCTCCGACCAGAAATCCACCAGGGTCACCCGAATCCCGTTGAGGGCGTGGAACAGCACCGCCGCCACCAGCCCCACCTCCATCAGTCCGGCCAACGGCGTCTTGTAGATTTCGACGACCTGGTTATAGGCGTGCGGGCTGATGCGTACGAGCGCGGTGTCCAGCACGTGGACGAACAGGAAGAAGAAGATCGCCACGCCGCTGATGCGGTGCAACACCCAGGCCCAGGCCCCCGGATCGATGCCCCGCACGGAGCGCCGCCGCCCCTGCGGCCCGAGTGGATCGGCGGGTGTCGCCATCGTCATGCGCGCCTCCAGCGTCGCCACGCCGGGTTTGGGTGGCCCGGGCATATCGGTCACAGACCGTCGGGTGGACTCTAATGCCATCCGCAATCCGGCGGTCCGGCGCGGCGGCTTCACCGAGTGCATTCCCGAGTTGGAAGCTAGGCTGGCCTGGTTTCACCGCTGCAATGACGGGGGACGTGGCCGATGGGTTCGCTGACGTCGCGGGTTCGGTGACATGTCGCCGACGATCGACTGGGACGTATTGCTGGACAAGGCAATCGAAGTGAGCGCCAAGGCCTATGCCCCGTATTCGCGGTTTCCGGTGGGCGCGGCCGCGCTCGTCGACGACCAGCGCATCATCACCGGCTGCAACGTGGAGAACGCCTCCTACGGGCTGGGTCTGTGTGCCGAGTGCGCCGTGGTCTGCGCGCTGTACGCCGGTGGGGGCGGCCGACTGCTGGCGCTGGTGTGCGTCGACGGCCTCGGCAACCTGCTCATGCCGTGCGGGCGATGCCGGCAGGTGCTGTGGGAGCACGGCGGCCCCGGCCTGCTGATCGGCCACCCTGCCGGCCCGCGACCGATATCGGCGTTGCTGCCCGACGCTTTCGGTCCCGACGCCCTCGCTCGCGTCGGGCATCACCGATGAGCCGGTCGCATCTGGACGCGCCGAGCGTCATCCGGACCAAGCGCGACGGTGGCCGGCTGGCCGACGACCAGATCGACTGGGTGGTCGACGCCTACACGCGGGGCGACGTCGGCGACGAGCAAATGGCGGCGTTGCTGATGGCGGTGTTCCTGCGGGGTATGGACGCGCACGAAATCGCCCGGTGGACAGCCGCGATGATCGCGTCGGGCGAGCGACTCGACTTTTCGGATCTGCGGCGGGACGGACGACCGCTGGCCCTCGTGGACAAGCACTCCACTGGCGGAGTGGGCGACAAGATCACCATCCCGCTCGTTCCGGTCGTCGCGGCCTGCGGAGCTGCGGTGCCGCAGGCATCCGGGCGCGGCCTCGGGCACACCGGCGGCACCCTGGACAAACTGGAGTCGATCCCGGGGTTTTCGGCGGAGATCGACTCCGGCGGGGTACGTCGGCAGCTTCTGGAGGTGGGCGCCGCAATCTTCGCCGCGGGCAGCCTGGCGCCCGCCGATCGCAAGATCTACGCCCTTCGCGATATCACGTCGACAGTCGAATCGCTGCCGCTGATCGCCTCCTCGATCATGAG
>CAZEHT010000020.1:31239-33556 GCA_964511995.1 uncultured Mycobacterium sp. | reverse complement strand
GCCCGCTCGGCCGTGCGGTGGGAAACGCGGTCGAGGTGGCCGAGTCGTTGGAGGTACTGGCCGGCGGCGGGCCCGCCGACGTCGTCGAGCTCACGGTGGAACTGGCCCGCGACATGCTCGACCTGATCGGCGCCGACCGCGTCGACCCCGCCGACACCCTGCGCGACGGCACCGCCATGGATCGCTACCGCGCGCTGATCCGCGCTCAGGGGGGAGATCCCGGCGCGCCGTTACCGATCGGAGCGTGTACAGAAACCGTGTCGGCATCGCGGGGCGGGACAATGAGCCGCATCGACGCATTGGCGGTTGGCCGGGCAGTGTGGCGGCTCGGGGCCGGCCGCACGGTTTCCGGTGAGCGGGTGCAGTCAGGCGCCGGACTGCGTATCCACCGGCGCCCCGGCGAACCCGTCGCGCCCGGCGAAACCCTCTTCACGCTCTATACCGACACGCCCCGGCGGCTCGGGCCGGCCCTGGCAGAACTCGACGGCGCCTTCGCCGTCGGTGCGGAGGCACCGGATCGGCATCCGCTGATCATCGATCGGATGGGGTCATGACCGCACCGCTGACACTCGACATCATCCGGCATGCCCCTAAAGCCCTCCTGCACGATCACCTCGACGGCGGATTGCGGCCCTCGACGGTGCTGGATATCGCGGCCAAGACCGGCTACGACGGCTTGCCCGCGGTGGACGTCGACGGACTGGCGAACTGGTTCAAGACCGCCGCGCACAGCGGATCGCTGGTGCGCTACCTGGAGCCGTTCGCCCACACCGTCGCGGTCATGCAGACGGCCGAAGCGTTGCACCGGGTGGCCTTTGAGTGCGTCGAGGACCTGGCCGCGGATTCGGTTGTCTACGCCGAGGTCCGGTTCGCCCCCGAACTGCACATCGACAAGGGGCTGTCGCTGGACGCTGTCGTCGACGCGGTGCTGGCCGGCTTCGCCGACGGCGAAAAGTCCGCGGCCGCCGACGGCCGACCGATCGTGGTCCGGTGCCTGGTGACCGCGATGCGGCACGCGGCGCGGTCTCAGGAGATCGCCGAACTGGCCATCCGGTTCCGCGACAAGGGGGTCGTCGGATTCGACATCGCGGGTGCCGAGGCGGGCTACCCGCCCACTCGGCATCTGGACGCATTCGAGTGCATGCGGAACAACAACGCGCGCTTCACCATTCACGCCGGGGAGGCGTTCGGACTGCCGTCGATCCACGAGGCCATCGCGTTCTGCGGTGCCGACCGGCTGGGCCACGGGGTGCGTATCGTCGACGACATCGAAAGACTTCCCGACGGCCAGTTCCGCCTGGGCCGTGTCGCCTCGATCGTGCGGGACAAGCGAATCCCGTTGGAGATGTGCCCGTCGTCGAATGTGCAGACCGGCGCCGCCCGTTCGATCGCCGAGCACCCGTTCGACGAGTTGGCGCGGCTTCGGTTTCGCGTCACAGTCAACACCGACAACCGGCTGATGAGCGACACCACCATGAGCAAGGAGATGGCCCGGCTGGTCGAGGCGTTCGGCTACGGGTGGAGTGACCTGCAGCGGTTTACCATCAACGCCATGAAGTCGGCATTCATCCACTTCGACGAGCGGCTGGCGATCATCGACGACGTGATAAAGCCGCGCTATGCGGTGTTGATCGGCTAGCGCCGCGCCTTGGAGTGCCGCAGCCCGTGAAGTGCGGGGTGCCGCCAGCGCCTACTCGCGCCGCAGCCGGGATTCCACGAACCGTTCGACCTTCTCGAACTCGGTGACGACGTCGGCGAACGGCGCTTGCGGCCGGGTGGTGGAGTCTCCCAGCACGTAGTCGACGACCCTGCCCAGCGGGCTGTCGGCGGCCAGCGCCTTGTCGACGGTGTCCTCTTGGGAGTAGTCGCCCACGTCGCGGAGGAACTCGACCACCAGGTCGAGCTGTTCGCGGTCGACCGCGTCCGGGCCGTCGGCGAGGTCGTCGGCCAGTCCGGTCAGGACGTAGATGTTGTCGGCGGTGACACCGACGTCGAGCGAGCCGTCGGTGGCCGCGGCCCGGATATCGTCGTAGGTGCTCAACTCGGACAAGTCGTGGTCGTGCTCGTCGGCGAGATACCTGGCCAGCGCGCGTTCGGACGGGAACACACTGATACGGCCGTTGCGTCCCAGAAACAGCGGTCGGTCGTCGAGGTAGCAGCGCAGTGTGAAGAAGCGGCCTGAGCTGGTCATCAGCCGGATCGGGTCGATGCCGACCTTCTGCCAGAAGCCCTCGTCACTGCCCAGGTTCACGGCGTGTCCGGCCCGCTGGGCGTCCTGGTCGTCGTCCGCGGTGTCGTCGTCCGCGGTGTCGTCGTC
>CAZEHT010000020.1:7087-31139 GCA_964511995.1 uncultured Mycobacterium sp. | reverse complement strand
GTCGTCGTCCGCGGTGTCGTCGTCCGCGGTGTCGTCGTCGACTTCGACATTCTCGGTTTCTCCGGCTAGCCCGGCTACCACGGACTCCTGGGCTTCCTGGGGATCCTCCGGGGCAGCTGGTTCGGCCAACTGCTCGGCCGCCTCGGCCGCGAGGCCCTCGTCGACCTGCGGGGTGGTGATGACGTCCTCGATGGCGCTCAGCACGCCTTCCCAGCTCCGCCCGACGATCGCGCCGATGTCGTTCCATCGCTTGCGGCCGGACCTGCCCGCGAACTCCTCGATACCCCGGTTGACGTCCGCCAGTCGCGGATTTCCGTTGAAGAACCGGCTGACCGCAGGCAGTTCGCACACCGTGCCGATGGACGACACGATGGCCAGCGTGTTGGCCACCTGCTGGATGGATTCCTCCGTGGGTTGCTCGGCGAACAGGCCCTCGACACCTACGAGATCGAACCGGTGCTGTTCGTCTGGGTCCACGCGGTGCGCCGACGCCTCGGTGAGTTTCGCCCATCCAGGGTGGTCGGCGAGGTCGTTGTGGGTGCCGGAACGCACGAAGGCAACCAGGTCGGCGGCGCTTCGGAAGGCGTAGAGGTCGTCGCCCTCGCCCAGGAACCCCTCCCATTCGTCGGCCGCGTCACGCCAGCGTGGCGCCCATACGGTGTAGAGGTCGCCGGCGGTCACGCTGAGGCGTATCGGCACGAGGTCTGCAGCCATGCGGCACAGAATAACGACGCCGCCCGACGTCGATGAACGTTCCCCCGTCCGCCCCCGTCCGCGCCGCCGGGTAGTCGGGGCTCCGTGCCGCGTGTGCGCCGGCTCGTTCCCGCCGCATTGACGGCGATGATCTGCGTCGGCTTCGTCGCTCAAACGGGGGTTGCCCGCTGTTAAACGGCCGCACCTCGCCGACGGTGGTGCTGCCGGACGGTGTCACGGATAGGGTCAGCTGCTATGGATGTGCGTGTCGTCGATCATCCCTTGGCCGCCCAACGACTGACCACGATGCGTGACCGCGGTACCGGCAACGCGGTGTTCCGGGCGGCGCTCGGTGAGCTCACCGTGATGCTGGTCTACGAGGCCACCCGTGACTGGGCACGCAAGCCGGTACCGGTCGAAACCCCGCTCGCAGCGGCGACGGGCTGGCGGCTGGCCGACCCGCCGCTGCTGGTGCCGGTGCTGCGGGCCGGGTTGGGCATGGTGGAGCGGGCGCACGTGCTGATTCCCCAAGCCAATGTCGGGTTCGTGGGGGTAGCCCGCGACGAGCAGACCCACCTGCCGACGCCCTACCTGGCGTCCCTGCCCGACGACATCAGCACTCAGCCCGCCATGGTGCTCGATCCCATGCTGGCCACCGGCGGATCGATGGCGCACACGGTCGGCCTCCTGCAGGCGCGCGGTGCGCGCGATATCACCGTCGTTTGCGTGGTGGCCGCCCCGGAGGGGCTGGCGACGCTGGAAGACGTCGCACCCGATGCGCGGGTCTTCACCGCGGCGATCGACGACGGTCTCAACGACATCGCGTATATCGTGCCGGGGCTCGGAGACGCCGGGGACCGTCAGTTCGGGCCGCGCTGAAGCAGGGCTGCCCCGTCGCGTGCCACCTGCCGGCACAGGGTTTCGGCACGGGCCCGGCTGCGGTCCACGTCGTCGCCTGCTTTGCGCCGAATCTCGATGTAACACTTGATTTTCGGCTCTGTACCCGAGGGTCGGACCGCGACCCGCACGGACTCTCCGGCCTGGGCGCCGGTGAAGATCAACGCGTCGGTGCGGTTGGCGCCGGTTCGGGTGCCCAGGTCGGTCATCGCGACGTCCACACCGCCGAGACGGCCCGGATGCCCCGCGCGCAGCCGCGACATGACAGTCTGCGCGTCCTCGACCGCGGCGGTCAGCGCGGACGTCACGTGCACGCCGTGGCGGCGGGCCAGCACGTCGAGCGCCTGCTGCACCGACGAGCCCTGCCGCTTGAGGGTGGCGGCCAGATCGCAGGCCAGCACGGCCGCGCTGATGCCGTCCTTGTCGCGGACGGCCGACGGGTCGACGCAGTGGCCGATGGCCTCCTCGTAGGCATACACCAGGGTGCGGCCGGGCAGTCCGGCGTCGGCGCGGGCAAGCCACTTGAAGCCGGTCGGCGTCTGCACATGGCGGACCCCGAAGTCGGCGGCGATCGCCTCCAGCATCGTCGAGCTCACCACGCTACTTGCGACGACACAGCTCGCGGCGACGTCGGGGTCGAGCTGGCTGAGCAGATAATCCCCCAAAAGCCAACCGGTTTCGTTGCCCGAGAGCATCCTCCAGCCGCCGTGGGCGGGAATGCCCACGGCGCACCGGTCGGCATCGGGGTCGAGCGCGATCGCGACATCGGCGTCGATCTCGGAAGCCAGGGCCAGCACCATGTCGGTGGCGCCGGGCTCCTCGGGGTTGGGGAAGGCGACCGTGGGGAAGTCGGGGTCGGGGGCGAACTGCGCCGCCACGGTGTGAACGTCGTCGAAGCCGGCCGTCCGCATCACTTCAACGGCCACCTCGCCGCCCACACCGTGCAGGGCGGTGAGCGCGATGCGTGCGGGTCCGCTACCCCGGCGTACCCCGGCGGCGCGCTGGATGTAGTGGCCCGCGAGTTCGGTGTCAGCGGGCAGCACCGGGGTGCGGTTGATGTCGGTGGCCGGGGGGGCGGCGGCGATGACGGATTCGATCTCGCGGTCGGTGGGGGAGACGATCTGCATGCCGCCCTCGAAGTACACCTTGTAACCGTTGTCGGCGGGCGGATTGTGAGATGCGGTGATCTGCACGCCTGCGGCCGCGCCCAGCCGGCGCGCGCTGAAGGCGAGCACCGGGGTGGGCAGCGGGTCGGGCAGCAAGATCGTCGAGAAGCCTTGGGCGGCGAATACTTCAGCGGAGGCAAGGGCGAATTCGTCGGAGTGATGGCGGGCGTCGCGCCCGACCACGACTGTTGCCCCGGCCAGTCCCCGCGCTGCGAGTACCCTCGCCACGGCCCAGCTGGCACGCATCACCGTGGACAGGTTCATGCCGCCGGGGCCCTCTCGCATCGGTCCACGCAGTCCGGCGGTGCCGAACACCAGCGGCGTGGAATCCCCTGCTGCGGTCATGACGCAGATTGTGCCGTGATCGTCTCGGCGTCGTCACCGGTGGCGGAGAGCTTCGGTACCGGGTGCGCGGGTTACAACCGGGAGATCACCGCCGACAGCAGGGAACCCACCGCCAGGGCCGACTGACCGCCGGCCGTCAGCACCTCGTCATGGCTCAGCGGGTGTCCGGTCATTCCGGCGGCGAAATTGGTCACCAGCGACACCGCGAGCACCTCGGCACCGGCGGCGCGCGCCGCGATCGTCTCGTGGACCGTCGACATGCCCACCAGATCTGCGCCCAGCGTTCGCAGCATCCTGACCTCCGCGGGCGTCTCGTAGTGCGGGCCCGGCATCCCCGCGTACACGCCTTCGGCGAGGCTGGGATCCGCGTCCCGAGCCAGGGCCCGCAGGCGCGGCGCGTACGCGTCGACAAGGTCCACGAACCGGGGGCCGACCAACGGCGAACGCCCGGTGAGGTTGAGGTGATCGGCAATGAGCACCGGCTGGCCCACCGCGTACTCGGGTCGCAGCGCGCCCGCGGCGTTTGTCAGCACAACCGTGCTGCATCCGGCGGCGCATGCGGTGCGGACGGGATGTACGACGCTGCTCAGCGGGTGACCTTCATATGCGTGAATGCGGCCGACCAGCACCAGCACCCGCCGCCGGGCGAGTTCGACGGACAACACCCTGGCGCCGTGTCCTGCCGCGGTGGGAGCGCTGAAGCCCGGCAGTTCGTCCATGGGCACCGTTGCGCTTGGCGTGCCGAGTCGATCGACGGCGGGTGCCCATCCCGAACCGAGCACCACTGCGACGTCGTGGTGGGCGTGGCCCGTGCGCTCGGCGATGGCGGCCGCGGCCCGCTCGGCCAATCGGCTGGTATCAGTGGGCACGCTCGCAGCGTAGCCAGCCGCGTCGCGGCACAGAAGTCGCGAGCAGCTCGACCGATGCGATACTGCAGTGGTGCCCGCCGTCAGTGCGTCGCGAACGGATCGCGCATGAATTTTCAGCGAGTAGTGAGGGCGGGCGGGCACACGCCCGCCGGAACGGATCGCGCATGAATTTTCAGCGAGTAGTGAGGGCGGGCGGGCACACGCCCGCCGGAACGGATCGCGCATGAATGTCGCCGACGGCGTCGAGTCCTGGCTGGCCACCAACTATGACGACCTTGTCGCCTGGCGCCGTCACATCCACCGGCACCCGGAGCTGGGCCGCCAGGAGTTCGCCACCACCAAGTTCATCGGCGAGAAGCTGGCCGACGCCGGCCTCAAACCGGAAGTCCTGCCCGGCGGTACGGGGCTGACCTGCGATATCGGCCCCGAGCACCGTCAGCGTATTGCATTGCGTGCCGACATGGACGCGTTGCCGATGGCCGAGCGTACCGGCGCGCCCTATAGCTCGGCCGTCCCCGGCGTCATGCACGCGTGCGGGCACGACGCACACACCGCGATCCTGCTGGGAACCGCGCTGGCTCTGGCGTCGGTGCCCGAATTGCCGGTCGCGGTACGGCTGATCTTCCAGGCGGCCGAGGAGTTGATGCCCGGAGGCGCGATCGACGCCATCGCCGCCGGTGTGCTGACCGGGGTGACCCGGATCTTCGCACTGCACTGCGACCCAAGGCTGGCGGTCGGGCGGGTGGCGATCACCGCCGGGCCGATCACCTCGGCCGCCGACTCGATCGAGATAACGCTGCACTCAGCCGGCGGTCACACCTCGCGGCCGCACCTGACGTCAGACCTGGTCTACGGGCTCGGCATGCTGATCACCGGACTTCCCGGTGTGCTCTCGCGCAGACTCGATCCCCGGGCGTCGACCGTCATGGTCTGGGGGGCGGTCAATGCCGGTGTCGCCGCCAACGCGATCCCGCAATCCGGCACCCTGGCCGGTACCGTCCGCACCGCCAGCCGGGAAACCTGGCTCCATCTGGAACCCATTGTCCACGAGACGGTTTCGGGCCTTCTCGGTCCGTTGGGGGTCGAGCATTCGGTGCGTTACCGACGCGGCGTACCGCCGGTGGTCAACGAGGAGGTTTCGACGCGGATCTTCAGTCACGCGATCGAGGCGGTCGGGCCCGACGTGCTCGCCGAGACCCGGCAGTCCGGCGGCGGTGAGGACTTTTCCTGGTACCTGGAGGAGGTCCCGGGCGCGATGGCCCGACTGGGCGTGTGGAGCGGCCGCGGACCGGAACTCGACCTCCATCAGCCCATCTTCGACCTCGATGAACGTGCGCTCGGGATCGGCGTGCGGGTGATGGCCAACCTCGTCGAGCAGTGCGCCTCGTTCTAACTGGCTGCGACGCGCCGGTCGGCTACGTGCCCGGTCCGATGCTGCGCGCCGGGCGGGTGCGAATGTCGTGTACGTACCCGGGGGGCGCGCCCGCGATCTCGGCGGCGTCGGCCATCACCCCGAGGTAGCGCGCCGACGGCAGTCCCCCCTCCCAGGCGTCCACGACGTAGAGCCACGCGAGCACGGGATCTATTGTGGTATCCGATGATTCGCGCTGAACCCGGCAGCGGATCTTCTTGTGGATACCGAAATCCGAGCCCTCCCAGCGGTCGAGGGCCTCCTCGTCGTCTTTGGTCATGTCGTAGAGGACGACGAAGACCTTCGCGTCCGGGTCTTCGACCACGGTGGCCAGGGCTCCCTCCCAGCCGATGTCCTCGCCGCCGAACGTCAAGCGCCAGCCGTGCAGCCAGCCGGTTCCGGCCATCGGTGAATGCGGGGCCCGCTGAAGCATCTGGTCCGGATGCATGTTGGACCCGTAGGCGGCGTAGAGCGGCACTCAGAAAGCTTAAACGCAGGCCGACGGTGGTTCGTTATGTTGCCGCCCGAGGCGCATGTGAACGGCGGTTGTCTTAGGTTTGTGCCGTGGAGCAGCAGTGGTAACGCGGATCGTGATCATCGGCGGCGGCCCGGCCGGGTATGAAGCCGCCTTGGTGGCCGCCGGCTACGGGCGCGACGCGACCCATGTCACCGTCGTCGATTCCGACGGCATCGGCGGAGCCTGCGTGCTGTTCGACTGCGTTCCGTCGAAAGCGTTCATCGCGTCCACCGGCGTCCGCACCGAATTGCGCCGTGCCGAGGGCCTGGGATTCGACATCAGCATCGACGACGCCAAGATCGAGCTGACCCAGATCAACAACCGGGCCAAGACGCTGGCCCGATCCCAGTCGGCCGACATCGGGACGCAACTGCTGGACCACGGTGTGACCGTCATCGGCGGCCGGGGGGAACTGGTCGACGACACCTCGGGCATGGCGCATCACCGGGTGAAAGTGACCACGCCGGGGGGCAAGGTCGGAGTGCTCAAGGCCGACGTGGTGCTGATCGCCACCGGCGCCAGTCCGCGGGTGTTGCCGAACGCCCTCCCCGACGGTGAGCGCATCCTGACCTGGCGTCACCTCTACGACCTCACTGAACTGCCCGATCACCTGGTCATCGTCGGTTCCGGGGTCACGGGAGCGGAGTTCTGCAACGCCTACACCGAGCTGGGAGTAACGGTCACCGTAGTGGCCAGCCGCGACCAGATTCTGCCCCACGAAGACAGCGACGCCGCCGCGGCGCTGGAGGAAGTGTTCGCCGAACGCGGCGTCACGCTGGTCAAGAACGCGCGGGCCGAATCGGTGGTCCGCACGCCCACCGGGGTGCGCGTGAACCTGGTCGACGGGCGGACTGTGGACGGCAGCCATGCGCTGATGAGCATCGGCTCGGTGCCCAATACCGGCGGGCTCGGCCTCGAGCGCGTCGGGGTCGCACTCAAACCCGGTGGGTACATACCCGTCGACCGGGTGTCGCGAACGCCCGCATCCGGCATCTACGCCGCGGGCGACTGCACGGGGCTGCTGCCGCTGGCCTCGGTCGCGGCCATGCAGGGCCGCATCGCGATGTATCACGCCCTCGGCGAGGGCGTCGCACCCATCCGGCTGCGTACCGTGGCGTCGGCGACCTTCACCCGGCCGGAGATCGGCGCCGTGGGAATCCCGCAGGCGGCGATCGACAACGGAAGCGTGCCGGCCCGCACGCTGATGCTGCCGTTGAACACCAACGCCCGGGCGAAGATGTCGTTGTTGCGGCACGGGTTCGTGAAGATCTTCTGCCGGCCCGCGACCGGGGTGGTGATCGGCGGGGTGGTGGTGGCGCCGATCGCCTCGGAGTTGATCTTGCCCATCGCGCTGGCCGTGCAGAACCGCATTTCGGTGAGCGATCTGGCGCAGACCCTGTCGGTGTACCCGTCGCTGTCGGGCTCGATCGTAGAGGCGGCCCGCCGGTTGATGGCTCACGACGACCTGGACTGATTTGAGGCGTACCAGCCGCCTGTGGCGCGGGCGAAACGCCATAATCCCGCGAGCACGTAGCCTAGAGTCGAACCGACGAGTAACGAGGAGTGCGCGTGAGCGGCTTCACCCCGAGTTATGACTCGGGCAGTTTGTTGGGACCCGACGGGCGGCGCACCGCGTGGAACCGTCTGGGTTCGGAGCAATTCGACGTCGTCGTCATCGGCGGCGGCGTCGTCGGGTCCGGCAGTGCGCTGGACGCGGCCACCCGCGGCCTGAAAGTGGCTCTGGTCGAGGCCCGTGACTTCGCCTCCGGCACGTCGAGCCGGTCGTCGAAGATGTTCCACGGCGGCCTGCGCTACCTCGAACAGCTGGAATTGGGCCTGGTTCGGGAGGCGTTGCACGAGCGAGAGCTGTCGCTGACCACGCTGGCGCCGCACCTGGTCAAGCCCATGCCGTTTTTGTTTCCGCTGACCAAACGGTGGTGGGAGCGGCCCTACATCGCGGCGGGCATACTCCTCTACGACCAACTCGGCGGATCGAAATCGGTTCCCGCGCAAAAACATCTGACCAGAGCCGGGGCGTTGCGGCTGGCTCCGGGGCTCAAGCGCAGCACCCTTGTCGGCGGTATCCGCTACTACGACACCGTGGTGGACGACGCCCGGCACACCATGACCGTCGCCCGTACCGCGGCCCACTACGGTGCGGTGGTCCGCACCTCCACCCAGGTCGTGTCGCTGTTGCGTGAGGGCGACCGCGTCATCGGCGTGCGAATCCGAGACTCCGAGGACGGGTCGGTGAAGGAGGTGCGCGGACACGTCGTCGTCAACGCCACGGGGGTGTGGACCGACGAAATCCAGGCGCTGTCACGGCAGCGCGGCAGGTTCCGGGTGCGGGCCTCCAAGGGCGTGCACGTCGTGGTTCCTCGCGACCGAATCGTCAGCGAGGTCGCGATCATCCTGCGCACCGAGAAGTCGGTGCTGTTCGTGATTCCGTGGGGCACCCACTGGATCATCGGCACCACCGATACCGACTGGAACCTCGACCTGGCGCATCCGGCGGCCACCAAGGCCGACATCGACTACATCCTCGACCATGTGAACGCCGTGCTGGCCACCCAGTTGACCCATGACGACATCGACGGCGTCTACGCGGGCCTGCGTCCTTTGCTGGCGGGCGAGAGCGACGAGACGTCGAAGCTGTCCCGCGAACACGCCGTGGCGGTCCCCGCGCCCGGCCTGGTCGCCATCGCGGGCGGCAAGTACACCACGTACCGGGTGATGGCCGCCGACGCGATCGACGCCGCCGCCCAGTTCATCCCGGCCCGGGTCGCGCCGTCGATCACCGAGAAGGTGCCGCTGCTGGGAGCCGACGGCTATTTCGCCCTGGTCAACCAGACCGAGCACGTCGGTGCCCGCTACGGTCTGCACCCTTACCGGGTCCGGCACCTGCTGGACCGCTACGGCTCGCTGATCGACGAGGTGCTGCGCCTGGCGGCCTACGACCGCGACCTGCTGACCCCGATCATCGACGCACCGGTGTACCTCAAGGTCGAGGCCGCGTACGCGGCAGCGGCCGAGGGTGCGCTGCATCTGGAGGACATCCTGGCCCGACGCATGCGGATCTCGATCGAGTATCCGCACCGCGGGGTGGACTGCGCCCGTGAAGTCGCCGAGGTGGTGGCTCCGGTGCTCGGCTGGACCGCCGACGACGTCGACCGCGAGGTCAGCACCTACACGGCTCGGGTGGAAGCAGAGGTGCTCTCGCAGCGTGAGCCCGACGACGCCTCCGCCGACGCGTTGCGGGCCGCGGCCCCGGAGGCTCGCGCCAAGATTCTCGAGCCGGTCCCGCTGAATTGACCCGGACTACGCTGAATGGACCCGGACTCGCTGAAATGACACCGATTCATGTGCCGGTGCCGCACGGCCACGAGGCTATCGGCCCGGCTCGGGTCCGGCTGGACGGGGGACCGGTGCTGGCCGAGCTGTCGCGGCGCTTCGGCTCGGACGCAGCGGCCCGGGTGCTCGCCGGGGAGGTGCTGACCGCGGCCGGCGTGGTGGTCGACGAGACCACGGTGCTGCCGGCGGGCAGCCGCGTGTTGATGTACCGGGATCTGCCCGACGAGGTGTGCGTGCCGTTCGACATCCCCGTGCTGTACCGCGACGACGCCATCGTCGTGGTGGACAAGCCGCATTTTCTCGCGACCACCCCGCGGGGTCGCCATGTGGCGCAAACGGCGCTGGTGCGGCTGCGCCGTGAGCTGGGCCTGCCGCAGCTGAGCCCGGCGCACCGGCTCGACCGGCTCACCGCCGGGGTGTTGCTGTTGACCACTCGCCCCGAGTTCCGTGGCAGCTATCAGACCCTTTTCGCCCGAGGGGCGGTCGAGAAGACCTATCTCGCCCACGCGCAGGGGCGTCCGTTTGCCGCGATGCCGACGGTGGTGCGCAGCCGGATCGTCAAGCGCAGGGGCGTGTTGCAGGCGACGGTCGAGCCGGGGGAACCCAACGCCGAGACACTCGTCGAATCGCTCGGGGACGCGCGTTATCGGCTGACGCCGCGCACCGGCCGCACCCACCAGCTGCGTGTGCACATGGCGTCATTGGGCATACCCATCACCGGCGACCCGCTGTACCCCGAGGTGATCGACGTTGCCCCGGAAGACTTTTCGACGCCACTGCGGCTGCTGGCCCACTGCATGCAGTTTGACGACCCGATCACCGGCCGGCGACGCCGGTTCGTCAGTGACAGGCGGTCGCTGGTTTGACATTCCCGTCGGGGCTCGCGTTACCCCTGCCGAAGGAACGGCCTCTGGACGAGCGGCCGTCGGGTTCTTTCAGCGATCGCGGTCGGCTGTCGGATGCATTGCCCCGTGGCGGCGCTGCCGCTCGACGGTGGCCAGGTGGTGTAGGCGAACGTGCAACTGGTGAAAAGGCTTGCGGTGCTGGCCGCCGCGGGGTTGGTGTAGCCGAGCCGGACGAATTGCTGCCAGCTGCCGAGTCCCCAGAACGGGTAGCCCCCCGTCCGGTAGTCGGCGACAAACCGGTGGTTGAAGTAGTAGCCGGTCGCGATCGAGGCGACACCGATCACGTAGTAGAGCAATCGAGTCGCGAGACCGTCCGCCGTTGCGCGGAAAGATGCTGGGATTTGCGCGCACGATCCAGGCGACGAGCAGGATGCCGATGGCCAGGTGGCCGACCAGAGTAACCGTGTCGGCAGTATTTCCAACCGGCGGGCGGGTCAGGCGGATTCGGGCGTTGAGGTTTCACCCCTGACACGTTGGGCACCAATACATGACTCGGTCGCCGCCGCGGTCGGTCGCGATCGGTGTGCCGCAGCGCCGGCACAGCTGTCCCGAGCGTCCGTATACCCACAGCTCGCGGCCACGCCCGGTGTCGCCGGTTGTCGTCCGCTGCATCCGGGACCGGTTGGCCCACAGCATCTGCTGAGCCCGGGTGACCAGGCGCACCGGATCGGGAACATCCCCGACGGGCCCGGTCGGCAGCCGCCCGAACACGAAGCAGAGCTCGTTGGCGTACACATTGCCGATGCCCGCCATCACCCGCTGGTCGAGCAGGACTTCAGCCAAGGGCCGTGCGGGATCGGCACTCAGGTTGGCCGCGGCGATCGGCGCCGACCAATCCGGTCCCAACAAATCCGGCCCCAGGTGCGCAACCGCGTCGAGATCCCGGGCGCGGTCCAGGACCTCCAACAGGCCGAGATCCACACCGGCGACCCAGGTGTCAGCGGTGGCCAGGATGATCCGTATCCGATGTTCGGCGGTTCGCGGCCGGCCGGACACCCACGCGCCGTCCATCTTCAGATGTGAGTGGATGCTCGCGCCGCCGGCCGGCGGTCCGTCGGTCGACGCGGGTGACGGGCTCACCCGGATGAAGAGGTGCTTGCCACGGCTGATCACTTCGTCGACGGTCCGGCCGGAAAGATCCACGGCGGCGTATTGGGGCACCCGAATATCGCAGCGGGTCAACACCTTCCCGCACAACGCGTTGCGAAGCCGGGCCGCGTTCTGAAAGACGGTGTCACCTTCGGGCATTCCCCCTCCGCTCAGCGCAGCCGCAGCCCGCGCGGCGTCCTGGAGAACCCGGCGGCTTCCAGGGCGTTGGCGGGGACGCAGTCGCGCCGTTCCAGTGCCGGGGCGCCGTCGATGCGTTCCACCAACAACGAATCCACCCGGCGTGCGGCGACGAGGTCGGCGAGCGCCAACGCGGCGGCGGCGTTGAGGATCGGGTCGGCCGAGAAGTTCAACAGCGACCGACCCCCGCGCTCCAGAAACCATGCCAAGCGGCCGCCGACGAGCACCACCAACGCCCCGGCTTTGCGCCCCGGCCGGTGCGCCGAGCCGGCGTCGCGCACCGGCCAGGGCAGCGCCGCTCCGTAGGGGTTGGCGGGATCGGATGCCGCCAGCACCACGCCGGCGTCGGGAGTCTTCTGTTGGCCCCGCTGTTCGGGGCCGGCTGCGAACGTCCGCAACCGGTCGACGGTGGTGGCCGTCGAAAACTGTGCACCGCCCAACGATTCGACGAAGTAGCCGCGCTGGCATCTACCCGCCTCCTCCAACGCGGTCAGCACTTTGTAGAGCATCGCGAATCCGCCGGGTATGTTTTCGGCGGCGACGGCGCCCCTGGTCAGCACCCCGTAGCGATTCAGCAGCAGATCGGCCTGGAAGTGGGCCCGGACCGTGGAATCGGCATCGACGGCCGGTAATGCGGACCACCGTCCCGAGACGGTCGGATCGGTGCCGCGTGGTTGCCCACGCGAGACGTGGTACTGGCTCAACCGGGGTGCGCGACGTTGCCGGTGTGTTGGTCTGGCGGGTCGTCGGGCGGCGCCCGACAGCAATGCCCGCACCGGCGCGAACGTGTCGCCGGTCGCCTGCCCCGACCAGATCAACTGCCACAGCGCCTCTTTGAGGACGTCCGCCGCGATGCCATCGGCGCCGAGTTGCCGGAAGAAGAAGGCGCCTCCGGAGCCGAGTTGCTCCAGGATCACCCGGTGGACGTCGGTGAAATCCATCTCCGCCGGTGCCGCCAGGGTCAGCGGCGCGGTCTCGGCGAGATGGAATGCCACCCAGCCGTCCGCGGCCGGCAAGCCGCCGGCGATGGCACCCAGGCCGGACCAGATGACCTCACCGGAGGCCAGCAGCTCGTCGAGCATGGCGGGTTGGTAGTCGCGGATCCGCTGGCCGAACACCAGCGGTTCGACGGCGGACGCCGGGATGGCGACACCGGCGATCTGGTCGATGACCGACGCGAGGCCGTCGACCCCCGATGCCGACGCCGACCCCACTTGCTGCCATGCCGGCAGGAACCGCCCATAGGTGGCGGTGTCGACCGGTTCCACCTGTGCACGCAGCGCGGCCAGCGACCGGCGCCGCAGGACACGCAGCACCTCGGTGTCACACCACTGTTCGCTGCCGGCGAGATCCGTGGCGGTGTCGGTGAATTCGCCCGGGGTGAGCCTGCGGTCGGCGGCGAGCCGGCCCAGCACGTCGGCGGTCACCCGCAGCCCCAGCCCGAAACGCGCCGCGGCCTCGGCAGTCGTGAAGGGGCCGTGGGTGCGCGCGAAGCGGCTCAGCAACTCACCCAGGGGGTCGGCGACCGTTTCGGTGAACGTCGCGGGTACCCCGACCGGGACGGCCACACCGACACCGTCGCGCAATCGGCCCATATCCTCGACGGCCACCCACCACGAGCGCCCGGCGAATGACACAGGTAGCGCACGCCGCGCGGCGTGCAGCCCCTCGAGCCAGGCCCCCGCGTCGGCCGCCGTGCATCTGCGGGCGATGTCGTCTTCGGTCAACGGACCCAGCTGGCGCAGCAGGTCGGCTACCGCCTCGGCGTCGCGGGCCAGCCGCTCGGGCGTCAGGCTCTGCAGCTGGCGGGTCGTGGTGGCGACCACGTCGGGATCGAGCAGCTCGCGCAGTTCCACCCGCCCGAGCAGTTCCGCCAGCAATGCCGGGTCCAGCGACAGCGCGGCCGCTCGGCGTTCGGCCAGCGGGCTGTCGCCCTCGTACATGAACGCCCCGACGTAGCCGAACAGCAGCGAGGCCGCGAACGGCGACGGGGTCGCGGTCTCGGCCTCAACCACCCTGACCTGGCGGGACGCGATCCGCACCATCAGTCCGGTCAGAGCCTGCACGTCGTAGACGTCCTGGAGGCATTCCCGGACGGCCTCCAGCACGATCGGGAAATCGGGGTGGCGGCGTGCCACGTCGAGCAGCTGCGCGGCCCGCTGGCGTTGATGCCATAGCGGCGACCGCTTACCCGGGTGTCGGCGCGGCAGCAGCAGCGCCCGCGCCGCACATTCCCGGAACCGTGAGGCGAACAGTGCCGAACTGCCGACCTCCGCCGTCACCAGCGATTCGACCTCGTCGGCGTCGAACACGAAAAGATCCGCGCCGGGCGGTGTTTCACCGGTATCCGGCAGCCGGACGATGATGCCGTCGTCGGATGCGGTCGGCTTGTCGTCCACGCCGTAACGCTGGTATAGCCGTACGCCGACCATCAGGGCAAGGGGGCCGTGCACGCGCAACCCGTAGGGAGAATGCAGGATGACCCGCCAGTCGCCCAATTCGTCGCGGAAACGTTCGACGAGCAGCCTGGTATCGGTAGGCACGGTTCCCGTCGCGGCACGCTGCTCGTCGAGAAGCCCCCAGAGGTTGTCGGTCGCGAACGCGTCGAGGCCGATCTCGCGGCAACGGTCCCCGAACGCGCCGCGATCCATTCGTGATACCGCACCGGTGAAGGCGCCGATGGCCGCTCCGAGCTCGGCGGGGCGCCCGACGCCGTCACCTCGCCAGAACGGCAACCTGGCCGGGTGGCCCGGCGCGGGGACCACCAGGACCCGGTCATGGGTGATCTCGGTGATACGCCAACTCGTCGCACCCAGCGAGATGACATCCCCGGGACGCGACTCGTAGACCATTTCCTCATCGAGTTCGCCCACCCGCGACGGCTTTTCGGTGTCTGCGTTGGTGGCCAGGTAGACGGTGAACAGGCCGCGGTCGGGGATGGCGCCGCCGGAGGTGACGGCCAGCCGCTGGGCGCCCGGCCTGGCGGTCAGCGTGCCGGTGTCGCGGTCGTAGACCAGCCGGGGCCGCAGTTCGGCGAAATCGGTGGACGGATACCTTCCGGACAGCAGATCCAGGGTGGCCTCAAAGGCCGACCGGGGCAGCGTCGCGTACGGGGCGCTGCGCCGTACCGTCTCGAACCACCGGTCGGCGTCGATCGGCTCCAGCGCACAGGCCGCCACGGTGTGCTGGGCGAGCACGTCCAGCGGGTTGGCCGGCACGTGCAAGGTCTCGATCTCCCCCCGCAGCATCCGTTGCACGCTGACCGCGCAGCCGATCAGGTCGGTGCGGTGCTTGGGCAGCAGGACACCGCGGGAGAGTTCGCCCACCTGATGGCCGGCGCGCCCTATGCGCTGCAGCCCGCTGGCCACCGACGGCGGGGCTTCGACCTGGATGACCAGGTCCACCGCCCCCATGTCGATGCCGAGTTCCAGGCTCGACGTGGCCACTACGGCGCGCAGCTGCCCGCCCTTGAGGGCCTCCTCGACGGCGGCACGGGTCTCCTTCGACACCGAACCATGGTGTGCGCGCGCCAGGACGGGCGGGGCGCCGTAGGTCTGGCCGCTGCCCAGGATGTGCGCGGGCGCGCCGCCGGGCACGCCGGAATTGTGGCCGCCCAGCTCGGTCCCCTGGCGTTCGGCGTGGATCTCGTTGATCCGTGCGGTCAGCCGCTCGGCCAGCCGACGGCTGTTGGCGAAGACGATCGAGCTCCGATGGGCTTCGATGAGGTCGACGATGCGCCGCTCGACGTCGGGCCAGATCGAGTTGTTGTCCAGGTTGGACATGTCGGGTACCGGAACCTGCACGGTCACTTCGAAGGTCTTGGCTGCCGGCGGTGCGACGATGGCGGTTGGCCCTGCAGGCCCTGTCGGCTTGGTGCGGTGCCCGGTGCCCGAAAGGAACCGGGCCACCTCGCCCGGCGGCCGCACCGTCGCCGACAACCCGATCCGCTGGGCCGGAGTCGTCAGCATCGCGTCGAGGCGTTCCAGCGACAGCGCGAGATGGGCTCCCCGCTTGGTGCCCGCCACGGCGTGCACCTCGTCGACGATGATCGTCTGGATCGACCCCAGCGTCTCGCGAGCCGCCGAGGTCAGCATCAGGAACAGCGACTCGGGCGTGGTGATCAGGATGTCCGGTGGCTGTGTGATCAGCTCGCGCCTGCGGTGCGGCGGGGTGTCGCCGGACCGCACGCCGACGCTGATGTCCGGCGGAGCCGCGCCGCTCCGCTCGGCCATCCGGACGATCCCGGTCAGCGGGGTTCGCAGGTTGCGTTCGACGTCGACGGCGAGGGCTTTGAGCGGTGAGATGTAAAGCACGCGGGTGCGGCGGTGGCCCTCGCCGTGGTCGCGGGCGAGCCGGTCGATGGCCCACAGGAACGCTGCCAGGGTCTTGCCGGAGCCGGTCGGTGCGATGACCAGGGTGTCGTGACCGTCGGCGATGGCGCTCCACGCCTGCGCCTGCGCGGCGGTGGGTGTCGCGAACGTGCCCGTGAACCATTTCCGCGTCAGGGCGCCGAAGCGTGACAGGGGATCGACGGTGCGGGCCATCACACCATGGTGCCAAGACCCGCCGACACCCGGTTTGGGCTGCGGTCCGGATAGGATCGGTTGGGTCGCGATCCGGGCGCGCATTCCCGGATGCCGTACTCCGCCCAGTCGATTGTTCGGTGGGGCCGGGCAGCGCGACGAACGGGCTGGAGGCCGCTTTCGGAGGGCCTGTCGTATCCGGCGCCGACGAACACCATCCGGATGGAGGAACCAAGTATGCCGTTCACAACACGATTCGTGGCTACGCTGGGTGCGGCGGTGGCTGCGGGCGCAACCCTGTTGGGCGTCGCCGCGCCGGCTGTGGCCGACGACGTATCGCCGCCGAACTGCTCAGCCGCGGACCTGGCCGGGGTACTGGCCGGCGTTTCGGCGTCCACGTCGGCATACCTGTTCACCCATCCCGACGTCAATGCGTTCTTCACCAGCCTCAAGGGCAAGCCGCGGGACGAGATGCGCGACGAGATCGCCGCCTACTTCGCCGCCAATCCGCAGGTGGGGGCGGATCTGCGCGGTATCCGGCAGCCGTCGCTGGACTTCCGTAGCCGCTGCGGGATAGAGGACCCGATCGGCAACAGGTAGCCCGCCGGCAGGCGGACGGTTCAGCCGAACCGGACACCTTGGGCCAGGGGCAGCTCCGAGGAGTAGTTCACGGTGTTGGTGGCCCGGCGCATGTAAGCCTTCCAGGAGTCCGAACCCGACTCGCGTCCGCCGCCGGTCTGCTTCTCGCCGCCGAACGCACCGCCGATCTCCGCGCCCGACGTGCCGATGTTGACATTGGCGATCCCGCAGTCCGAACCGTCGGCGGCGATGAACCGCTCCGCCTCGCGGACGTCGGTGGTGAATATGGCCGACGACAGTCCCTGCGGAACCGCGTTGTTGAGCGCGATGGCCTCGTCGAGGGTTCCGTAGGTGAGCACGTAGAGGATGGGTGCGAACGTCTCGGCGCGGACGATGGCGGTCTGGGCAGGCATCCGCACCACTGCCGGGACCACGTAGTACGCCCCGGTGCCGCGCTCACCGCCGATGTCGCACCGCTGTCCGCCGGTCACCTGGCCGCCGTCGGATCGGGCCTGCTGCAGTGCGCCGAGCATGTCGCGGTAGGCGGCTTCGTGGATGAGAGGTCCGACCAGCGTGCCGGCGGCCGACGGATCGCCGAGGGGGAGGCTTCGGTAGGCGCCGACGATCCGCTCGACGAGGGTGTCGACCACCGAAGTGTGTGCGATCACCCGCCGCAGCGTCGTGCAGCGCTGCCCGGCGGTGCCCGCCGCGGCGAACACGATTGCGCGCACGGCCAGGTCGAGGTCGGCCGATGGCGTCACGATCGCGGCATTGTTTCCGCCGAGCTCCAACAGCGCCTTGCCGAATCGCGCTGCGATGCGCGGCCCGACCTGCTGGCCCATGCGCACCGAGCCGGTGGCCGACACGAGCGCTATACGCGGATCGTCGACCAGCAACTCACCGATCTCGCGGCCGCCCTGGACCAGTCCGCTCACGTGTGCGGGTGCCCCGACGTGGCGTGCGGCCCGTTCGATGAGCGCCTGGCAGGCGATCGCGGTCAGCGGCGTCAGCTCGGAGGGCTTCCACACCACGGTGTCACCGCAAACCAGGGCGAGCGCGGCATTCCATGCCCACACCGCGACGGGGAAGTTGAACGCCGTGATCACGCCGACGACGCCGAGCGGATGCCAGGTCTCCATCAATCGGTGGCCCGGCCGTTCGGAGGCGATCGTCTTGCCGTAGAGCTGGCGGGATTGGCCCACCGCGAACTGACAGATGTCGATCATCTCCTGAACCTCGCCGAGCGCCTCGGAGGTGATCTTGCCGGCCTCGATGCCCACCAGCACGCCGAGATCGGCCTTGTGCTCGGCGAGCAGTTCTGCGAGGCGCGCCACGAGTGCGCCGCGGACGGGAGCCGGGGTTGTGCGCCATGTCGAAAACGCTTCTGCGGCTCGGGATATGGCAGCCTGCGCGTCGAGCACGCTGGTTTCGGGGACGGTGAACAGGACATCGCCGGTCACCGGTGTGCTGGCTTGCAGCCCGTCGCCGCCCGGTTCGCCCAGATCCACCGCCGCGCCCATGGCCCGCAGTGCGGTACGGGCGCGATCGCGTAGGTCGGCGGCGCTCGGCAGGCTCGTGATGTGGTGAGTCGTGGTCATGATGCCGCTTTCTCGTAGATCAGCATTGCTGGGTGGTCCAAGACCTGGGTGTTCCAACACATGGTCATGCGGTGTTCCTGCGATAGTCTGCGGCCATGGCCGACGCCGACGAGCTCGATGAGATCGACCGGGCGCTCCTTCGGGAACTAGTGGCCGACGGCCGGGCAACCCTGGCCCAGTTGGCTGGTGCTGCCGGCCTGTCGGTGTCAGCCGTCCAGTCGCGGGTCCGGCGGCTGGAGGCGCGCGGGGTGATATCCGGATACAGCGCGCGTGTCGCGCCGGAGACGCTTGGGCAGCAGCTCTCGGCTTTCGTTGCCATCACCCCCCTCGATCCGTCCCAACCCGATGATGCGCCGGCCAGGCTCCAGCACCTCGCCGAGATCGAGTCGTGCCATTCGGTGGCCGGAGAGGAAAGCTACGTGCTGATGGTTCACGTCGAGTCCGCGCGGGCGCTGGAGGACCTTCTGCAGCGAATCCGCAGCGCGGCCAGCGTCAAGACTCGCAGTACCATCATCTTGCAGACATTCTACAGCGAACGACGATATGTGCCGGAATAATTACGGACGCAATAGGTCTAAACGGGAAATGGTCTGAGCGGCGAACCGGGCGGCTGGCCCGCGCGGGTCCCGCGACGGCCAGCGCATCGACCACCTCGCCGACGGACTCGGGGGAGCGCCCCGATACGGGATTCGATCAGTTCGATCAGGTTCGGTGGGATGATCGGTTCGCCGATCCACCCACCAGCACCTGTGCTGTCGCACGAGCCGGCCGTCGGCGACTTGCTGTTCGACGATGTTGTGGAGATAGAGCCCGTTTGCCTCCGGTCAGCGTCCACAGCCGCCCAACGGCCTCCGGATCCACCGGCGCGCCCAAGACCTCCGACAGCACCGCGGCTGTTCCTGAAAAGTCAGTGGCTGCAGGTCGAGCCGGCCCACCTTCCCACAGTTTCCTGTGCACCGCGCCGGTATCGGCTCATCGTCTAGAACGGTCAGCATCACCTCGCCGCGCCACGTTGCACGATCTCGTGCACCACGAAAATGGTTAGATCATCCAACAGATGCGCGTCGTCGACACCGACCACGACTCTGGTCCTTGAAGGCGCCGCGGTCACCGACTCGACCACGCCCCTTAGCAGTTGAACGGTGCCGGTCACACCGGCTTGAGCCGCTCCGGTACCGCACCTGGGGTCCCGCGCAGCCGGCAGCTCACCGAGCGCTTGCGGCGGTCGATCGGCGTGCCGCCTTCTTGGCGGGCGCCTTGCGCACCGATGCGCTCCCGCCCGTCGCCTTCTTGGCAGGTTTGGGTGAGGCACCGTCAGCCTTCTTGGCGGGAGCGCGTTTGGTGGCGGCCGGTTTGCTGGACATAAGGGCCTTGGCCGTCTCTCGGCCGTCGGCGACTGCTGGTTCCTGGGCGTGCCGAACGGTGACAGCATGACCGACGCCGAGCCCTATCGCCACCGGCCAGGGAATGAGTTCGGTGATCGACAGCAGCCCCAGGACGCCGTAGAACGCCAGATGATCGGGCGGTGGGATCGAAACCTTGCCCAGCACAGGAAGATTGACGGCGAACCGGCTGGCGTTGCGGACCCGTTGCGAGGCGTCTTGATGGCCTGCGAGACACCTGCGGGCTAACTCCAACATCGTGTTCATCATATGTTAGGGAACCCTTCCTTCGTGCGCCGTCAGGCGTAGTCTCCTGGGTGTGAGCGACATCGTGCGCAATATCAGCCCCAACGCCCTGATCGAATCCGGTGTGCGGGTCCTGACCCCCGCCGTCGAACACCTTTACGCTGTCCTCGTCCGGGTCGGCGTCCTCGTCGTCGACGAGTGACTGCCGCAGCTTGTCGGCGGCCCGGTCGATAAGTCCCGGCATCAGGGTGGCGACGCCGCCCGCGATGAGCGCCGCGCCGATGCCCTGGCCCCAGCCGATCGGTCCCAGCGGGGTGCAGCCGAACAGCTGACTGACCCCCGGCGTGCTGATGATCGCCGCCATCAACGACACCGTGCCGAGGTTGGTGCCGACGACCAGCGGACCGTGCGAGTCGCTCAGCGTCTGCAGCATCTGACTGATCACCAGTCCGATCAGGCCCACCGTCGCTGCCCGACGCGGGGTTCCCAGCGGCATGGCCATCGCCCACCCGAGGGTTCCGCCCACGGTGGTGAAGACGCCGCGGACCGCGACCGCTCGCCAGATTGCGGCCTCGTCGTGGTGGACGGCGCCGCTGCGGGCCTGGGGCTGCTGACCGCGACCGCCGCGGGGGGCGCATCGGTGAGCATGTTCACCAGCAGCATCTGACGCGCGGACAGCGCCGGGCGGCCGGTCAGCAGGCTGGTGATGAGCCCGAACGCCACCTCGCCGACATTGTGTCCCAGCAGCATCGACACCGCGCCCTGCACGCGCCGCCACAGCTGCTCACCCTCGTCGAGGGCCTCGACGAGGGCACCCACGCGGCCGTCGAGCAGCATGACGTCGGCCGCCATCCGGGCCGGGTCACTGCCCGCCGACACCACCCCGACCCCTACGGACGCCGCCCGGATCGCTGCGGCATCGTTGGCTCCGTCGCCCACCATCGCGGTCACCAGACCTGCCGTCTCCAGCGCCTGCACGACTTCGACCTTGTGCTCGGGTGACATCCGGGCGAACACGTGGTGACGCTGAGCGGCCGTCGCGCGCTCCGGTGCGGTCAGCGCCTCCCAGTCGGTGCTCGTCATCACCTCATCGGTGGTGACCTCGACACCCAGTTGATTCGCGATCACCGCGGCGGTGACCGGGTGGTCACCGGTGATCAGTTTGACCGCAATACCACGGGACTGGAGGTCCTCCAGAAGTTCTCGTGATCCCGCGCGCGGAGTGTCGGACAACCCGAGCAGACCCAGTGGGGTCAGCCGTGCGCGGCAGAGCGTCTCGAAGGCGACCAGGTCGGCCTTGGCCGCGGCGGCCTGCCGCGACGACACCGTGCGCTCTGCGACGGCGAGTACCCGCAAACCCTTGGCCGCCAGTGTGGCGAGGGCGGCATCCAGTTCGCGTCGGCCACCCTTCAGCCCGGACAACAGGGTTTCCGGTGCCCCTTCACGACGATCCGGGTGCCGATCAGCGCCGCGGCGAACGGCCGGTCCGACTGGAACGGCAGGAAGGCGTCGAACGGCACCGGGCGGATGCCGTGTTCGTCGGCGGCGTCGCGGACCGCCTGATCGGTTGCGTGTTCGATACGCAGCCCGTCGCCAATGGCCATCGTCTGCACCGCCGCGGCGAGGACCTCGTCCGGGTCGACGCTGTCGAGCGCGGTCAGGGAGGTGACCCGTAACCGGTTCTCGCTGAGTGTGCCGGTCTTGTCGAAGCACACTGCGTCCAGGCGCGCGAATGCCTCGATTGCCTTGGGGTTGCGGATCAGCACCGATTCTCCGCTGAGGTTGTGCGCCGAGGCCGATTGGG
The DNA here is from genome assembly GCA_964511995.1 of uncultured Mycobacterium sp. Taxonomy (GTDB): domain Bacteria; phylum Actinomycetota; class Actinomycetes; order Mycobacteriales; family Mycobacteriaceae; genus Mycobacterium. The sequence continues at coordinate 9,566 of CAZEHT010000020.1, read as the reverse complement.
CGAGCGTGACCACCAACGGCAGGCCCTCGGGGATGGCGGCGACCGAGATCGACACCGCGCCCGCGGCGGTGTCGCGGATCGGGCTTCCGCGCAGCAGGCTCAACGCACCCACCAGGCTGCCCCCGGCCAGGCTCCACGGCAGGGCACGTTTGGTGATGTCGCGCAATTGCGCGGCCAACCCGACCTCGCGGGCCTTGGCCGGAGACATTGCCAGCGCTCGGCGAACCTGCGAGGCCGGTCCGACGGCGGTGACGATGCCGACCGCGCGTCCGGCCACCATTGTGGTTCCGGCGAACAGCATCCCCGTGCGGTCCGCCATCGGCGCACCCGGGGTCGGCTCGGTGTCTTTGACCACCGGCAGCGATTCACCGGTCAGGACTGACTCGTCGACCTCCACCCCATCGGTCATCAGGAGTCGCGCGTCGGCCGGGATCACCTCACCCGAACGGACCTCGATCAGGTCGCCCTGGCGCAGCGTTTCCGCCGGCACCGCCTCGGTGGCGGTGTCGGACAACGGGCCGACGACGCGCCGCGCCGCCGGCTCCTGGACGGCGAGCAGGCGGTCAAGGATGTGTTCGGCGTGGACGGTCTGCTGCGCCGAGATGGCGGCGTTGCCCACCAGCACGGCGGCCACCATCACCGCGTTCAGCGGCGAACCCAGCAGCGCGCTCGCTGCGGCGCCGGTGGCCAGGATGGGCGTAATGGGGTCGCTGAGGTCCTCGCGGACCGCGCCGGTGTAGTCCCGCACCGACCGCCACGCGTCGCCGGCGAGCCGCAGTGGCTTGCCGGTCAGCTCAGCTTCCGCCACTTCAGCCCGTGGACCTGCCGGGGCCGCCGCGGTCTCCGCCGAAGGTCGCGGCAGCAATCGGCCGACTTCCTCGACCGGAAGGGCATGCCAGTCGTGCGAAGCCTCGGGATGCGGCAGCGGCTCGTCGAACACTTTGCGGCCGAGGTTGAATCCCGACCACAGTCCGGCAAGGGCGGCCAGGTCGACCGCTGCCGGTCCGCTGCCGGGCACGCTCGCAATGAGCATCAGCGAACCGAGAACGGAACTCCCGGCCGACACCGAGACGCCCTTGTCGGCGGCGCTACGCGCCGCGGGCACGGCCCGCAGCGTTCGCCATGCGGCCGCCAAATCCGGCGCCAGAATGTCGGCACCCCAGGGCGGTGCCAGCCCTTCGCGCCTGATTCCGATGGAGAGGTCGGCATCCAGCGCCGCCTCCTCGCCGCTTTGGCACAACAGCGCAACGGTGGCGCCCGAAGTCCGGAGATCGGCGACGATCCCGGCAAGAGTCGCGTCCATTGTCTCGCCCGGGGAATGCAACTGGTCGAAACCCTGCTTGAGGGAGTGCAACCCGTCGTCGGCCACCGTGATCACCCGGGTGCCGGCCCGTCGCGCTTCGGTGACCAGGGCCGCAGCCAGCGGGTCGCGGATCGCACTGACCAGTGCTTCCCCGCTGTCACCGCCGCCCTGGATGGTCGACATCGGATTCCAGCCGGGCGATAACAGCCCGGCGTCGAGTGCTTCGGCGGCCGCCGCCCACGCCATCGCGCGTTCGTGGTTGTCCGCTCCGCGCAACCGGGTGACGGTGAACCGATCGGTGAAGAGTACGCGCGGGTCGATCACCACGGTGTCGACCTCGGCCAGCCAGCGCAGCGACTGCGGTCGCATGACCAGACAGCCGTGGTTGTTGTGCAGGCCGCGGCCGATCGCGCAACAGAAGGATTCCCGCACGGTGCGGACGGCCTTCGGAGCGGCCACCTGCGCGGCGGACGCGGCGGTCACGGCGTCGCTGGACAGTCCGACCACCGCCGCGGCGGCTATGGCCCCCGCGCGTGGCGAGTTCGTCGACCATCGTCAGGATGACCATGGTGGGCTTGTCGAGTAGCAGGACCTGGGCCACCAGCGACAACGACCGTTCCAGCACGGTGGCGTCGACGACGACGGCAAGCGCGTCGGGCGCGCTGATGCCCGGCAGCTCGCCGTGCAACAGGTCGTAGACCACCTGCTCGTCGGGGCTCACCGGGTGCAGGCTGTAGCTTCCGGGCAAATCCTCGACGGTGAACTTGGTGGTGCCGTGCTCGCAGGTGTACCGGCCGGTGCCCACGCTGCGTGCCACCGTCACACCGGGATAGTTGCCGGTCCGCGCCCGCATTCCGGTGAGGTGGTTGTAGACGCTGGTCTTGCCGGCATTGGGACTGCCGACGAGTGCGATGCGCTGCTGACCGGCCGGCAGTTCGATCGTTCCGCCGGAATGGCAGGCGGTGAAGTCATCCTGCGACCTCGACCTCGACATGTCTGGCTTCATGCCGGCGCAGGCACATCTCGTAGCCCAGGACCCGGTAGACCGCCGGATCGCCGAGGGGCGCCACACGTATTTTCTGGACGCTGTTGCCGACGCGGAACCCGAGGTGACGCAGCCTCATGGCGACGTGTTCAGGCGCGGCGGAGGCGATACCGTTGATCGCGGCGACGGCG
>CAZEHT010000020.1:0-6987 GCA_964511995.1 uncultured Mycobacterium sp. | reverse complement strand
CGGCGACGGCGCCGACGCCGAGATTGGCCAGCGTCAGAGGGTGATAAGTGTGGAGGTGCTCGTCCAATTGTTCTGACCTTCACCGAGGGGATCATCGCATCCCACTAAGGTTAGGCATCCTTGGCCGACGCCATGAAAGAGCCTTTGGTCACCGGATTTATTCCTGGATACAGGCTGATTAAAGCATATTCACCGCTATTCTGGGCTTATGACCGAAGTTGTTGTCGCAGGCCTGGGTGACTTCGGACCTCGCGCCACGTGCGAAATCAGCCCCGTCCAAGTGCACGATGTGCTGGCCCGAAGCATCCTGGCCGACGGGATGGACTTCGTGCTGGACCTGGACCGCTCACGCGGCTGCTACCTGGTCGATGCCCGCACCGGTCGGCGCTACCTTGACATGTTCACGTTCTTCGCGTCCTCGGCGCTGGGCATGAACCACCCGGCTCTGGCCGAGGACCCCGTGTTTCGCGCGGAGCTGGCCGCTGCGGCGATCAATAAGCCGAGTAATTCAGACGTATACACCGTGGCGATGGCGCGGTTCGTCGATGCATTCGTCCGGGTGCTGGGCGATCCCGCCCTGCCGCACCTGTTCTTCGTCGAAGGTGGAGCACTGGCCGTCGAGAACGCACTGAAGGTCGCTTTCGACTGGAAGAGCCGGTTCAACGAGTCCCGGGGCATCGACCCCGCACTGGGGACCAGGGTCTTGCACCTGAGCGGGGCGTTCCACGGTCGCAGCGGCTACACCTTGTCGCTGACCAACACCGATCCCAACAAGGTTGCCCGCTTCCCCAAGTTCGACTGGCCCCGCATCGACGCACCGTTCATCAGGCCCGGGGCGGACATGGCCGAACTGGAGGCCGATTCGCTGCGCCAGGCCCGCGCGGCGTTCGAAGCCAGTCCGCACGACATCGCCTGTTTCATCGCCGAGCCCATCCAGGGCGAAGGCGGCGACCGTCACTTCCGCCCGGAGTTCTTCGCCGCGATGCGCAGACTCTGCGACGAGTTCGATGCGCTGTTGATATTCGACGAGGTGCAGACTGGGTGCGGAATGACCGGAACCGCGTGGGCCTACCAGCAACTCGGGGTGGTGCCCGACGTGGTGGCGTTCGGCAAGAAGACCCAGGTGTGCGGAGTCATGGCCGGCGGCCGGGTCGACGAAGTGGCCGACAACGTGTTCCGTGTCAGCTCGCGCATCAACTCCACCTGGGGCGGCAACCTTGCGGACATGGTGCGATCCCGGCGCATCTTGGAAACCATCGAGGCCGAACACCTGTTCGCCCACGCTGCCGAGTTGGGCCGCTACCTGCTCGGACGGCTGGAGGAACTGGCGTCCGATCTTCCCGAGTCGGTTCTCGACGTGCGGGGCCGCGGCCTGATGTGTGCCTTCAGCCTGCCCTCGGCCGCGCGGCGGGACGAACTGGTCGGGCAGCTCTGGCGACGGGGAGTCGTGATGCTGCCCTGCGGACAGGCCAGCGTGCGGTTCCGGCCTGCGCTCACCGTGGCACATTCGGAGATAGACATCGCGGTCGATGCGGTGTGCGCCGCCCTGAGCTGACCGCCGCGCTCAGCGCGGCGCCTCGGTGGCGGCCCGGCGGATCAGCGAGCGCAGCTGCGGCAGTTCGCCTCCGCCGACGAGTCGGCAGTCGTGCAGCGCGGCCAGTCGGCGCGCAGCGACGGTGAAGCCGTTGTTTGTGACGACCATGGTTCGCGTGCAGTCGTGCATGGGCGCGCCCGCGACCACTTCTTGGACGGCGGCGGGCCCCACCGGCCGGGAGGTCCTCTTGCATTGGACGGCAAGCCGATCCGGGCGCCGGCCGATCACGAGGTCGACACCCCAGTCGCCCGAGGGTGGTGTCATCATCACCGCCAGGCCGCACGCTCGCGCGGCCCGCGCCACGTACTCTTCGAACTCCGCGCCAGACATCGCCCGGGCGCGACCGGCGGGATCTTCGAGCGGTGACCGGGTGGACGCGCCCCTGACGATACCCGCCAGGAAGCCGGGCAGCAGTGCGGCGGCCAGGGGAGTGACCACACCGGCGGCGATGCTCCACCATGGGCCGGCACCCAGCGCATATACGGCGGTCGCGGCGATGACACCGCCGAGTGCGGAGATCGTGATCGCGCGCACGGCCAAATCATAGGAGGCGGGTCGGACAACGCCTTTATGGTGGGAACCATGTCGATCGCTCAGCGTGAACGCGCGGCCCTCGCCCAAACGCTGCGTGAGGTCGGTCCAGACGCGCCCACCCTGTGCGACGGCTGGACGGCGCGTGACCTGACGGCCCACCTGGTACTACGGGAGTACCGCCCCGATGCCTCGCCGGGAATAGCGGTGCCGCTCTTGGGTCGGTATACCGCCGCGGTGCAACGGCACATCGCGCGCTCCGACTGGGACCGGCTCGTGAGCAAGTTCGCCGCGGGGCCACCTTTCTATTCGCCGTTGAAGGTGCTTGATGCGGTCGTCAATGTCGTCGAGATGTTCGTCCACCATGAAGACGTACGCCGTGCCGTGCCGGGGTGGGTGTCGCGCGACATCCACCCGGCGGCTCAGGCGGCCTTGCGTAGGCCCATTCCGATGCTCGCCCGGATGTCGATGGCCGGACTGCCCGCCCACGTGTCGTTGAACACCCCCGACGGCCGGACGCTGGCAAGCGTGGGCCGTGGTCCGCTGCTCACCATAACCGGTGAACCGCTGGAGCTGCTGCTCTTCTCCTTCGGGCGCGACGAGGTTTGTGCCGAGTTCAGCGGAGACGGCGACACGGTTGCCGCGGTCAGGGCCGCCAGGCGGGGCTTCTGACAGCCGAGGCACCGACCGACGACCGGAGACACCCGACCGGCGTGGTCCGGCCGACCGCGGATCATCTGGCCCGGAATGAGCGCAGAATGGATGTGTGGCCGAGGATCGCGCGCCGTCGCGCGGAGATCATTTGGGACGGCGTGACGAGGAGGTGCGCGCGGCGTTCCGCTACGCCGCGCTCTTCGCCGCGGCCGGGGTCGGCTTTCTCGTCCTCGCGGCATTGTTGGTCAGCGGCTGCTCCTCGGCCGATATCGCGACCGTGGCCTGCGGCAGAACCGAACGAACCCTGCTGGGCTTGGGGCCTCCGCTGATACTGCTCGCCGGAGGGGCGGGCGCTTTTGTGCGCACCTACCGGGTGTGGCGCGCCGAGGGGACGTGGTGGGGCTGGCAGGGTGCCGGCTGGTTCTTGTTCACAGTCATGCTGCTCACCTTGACGACGGGTTTTCCCGTTCTCGCCGGGACAGTGGGCGGCTAGCACTGATAACTATGCGTAGCTATGCGTAACTATGCGTAATGGGAACGGTACCGATTCAGTGATTGCCGAGCATCCTGACGAGGTCGCCTGGGCGCCCTTCTTGGCAATCGCCGACCGCAGCGGCATTGGCGAACGCCGTCGCACGGCGGCGACTAGGCCTCGACTAGGCCGGGTTTTCCGGGCGGGCACGGCGCCAAACGGTGTTGGCTACCGATGCCGGCTAACGGCGTTCGTCGGAGTCGGGACCCTCGACGATGCGGTGCTGCTCCTGCCAGTCCGCCGGATCGCTTTCCAGGGGAACGACGGCGTCTTCGCCGTTGAGGTCGTCGTCGGCCGTGTCGTCGATCGGCACGTCGTCCATCGGGTTATCGCTCATGAGGCGAAACTACCGCGATGACGTTTGGCCGATGCCACGATGCGGGTATGTGGCGCCTATCATGACGTTGACCACCACGTTTGGGCATGTCCCGCAAGGAGTATCCGGCCGTTGCGCTCGGGTACTGTCGGGTTGATATTGCCGGGAGGCCTGCATATGTCCCACCACGAGGAGGCGCAGCACGCCGATGCTCGCACGCCGCGTTCCGTCGAGGTGCGCGTGGACGCCCGCCTGGAGAATCTGGCCGTGCTTAGGACAGTGATCGGGGCACTGGCGACGTTCGAGGATCTCGACTTGGACGCGGTTGCCGACCTGCGGCTAGCCGTGGACGAAGCGTGCACCAGGCTCATCCGCGCCACGGAGCCCGAGGCCACGTTGGTATTGTCCGTCGACCCCCGGGCCCACGAACTGGTGGTGGAGGTTCGGACCAGTTCGACAGCATCCGACATTCTCACGCCGGGCAGCTTCAGCTGGCACGTGCTGACTTCGCTGACCGACGATGTGCACGTGTTCCACGACGGCGCGGGACTTGACGGCGTGGGCCCTGTCGTCGGTATCTCCCTGACGACGAGGCGAGCGAGTCACGCCGGGTGACCATGCCCGCACCACGCGGATCGGTGTCCCGTTCGAATTCGGAATACGCCGATGTTCTCGACATGTTCCGGGCGCTTGCGGAGCTGACCGACGAATCGGCGGCATTCCAGCGCCAGCGCGACCGGATCGTCGAGCGCTGCCTGCCGCTGGCCGACCACATCGCCCGGCGCTTCGACGGCCGCGGGGAGCCCCGCGACGATCTGGTGCAGGTGGCCCGGGTGGGCCTCGTCAACGCAGTGATCCGATTCGACCTCGGGGCCGGTTCGGATTTCGTGTCGTTCGCCGTGCCCACGATCATGGGTGAGGTCCGGCGGTACTTCCGCGACAACAGCTGGTCGGTTAAGGTCCCGCGGCGGCTCAAGGAGCTGCATCTGCGCCTGGGCAGCACCACTGCGGAGCTAGCTCAGCGCCTCGGCCGGGCGCCGACGGCCTCGGAGCTGGCCGAGGAACTGGGACTGGACCGCGACGAGGTCGTTGAAGGCCTGGTAGCCAGCAGCTCCTACAACACGTTGTCGATCGACAGCGGCGGCGGAGGCGACGACGACGCTCCGGCGATCGCCGACACACTCGGCGACGTCGACAGGGGGTTGGAGCAGATCGAGGACCGGGAGGCGCTGCGGCCGTTGCTGGAGTCGCTGCCCGAGCGGGAGCGAACCGTCGTGGTGCTGCGCTTCTTCGAATCCCTCACACAAACCCAGATCGCCGAACGGGTCGGCGTCTCGCAAATGCACGTTTCGCGGCTACTGGCGCGGGCCCTGAGCCGGCTGCGTGACCAATTGGAGTGAGGCGGGCGACGTCGTCTCGGCGGTCACCGGAAGGACCCCGGCGCGGTCACAGATCCTGAGCACCCGCACGGTCGCCGACCCGATGGTGAGTGTCCAGCCGATGGCGCGCGCCGCGCAGTCGGCGTGGATCGCATGCAATGCGGAAAAACCGTCGACACCGAAGAAGGTCAGCCGGGACAGATCGATCCTCAGCTGGGCCGCGGATGCGATCTGCTTCACCGCGAACGCGGAGAACGCCTCGGAACTGGCCGAGTCGATCTCGCCGTGGGCCGTCACCAGGACCGCGGCCCCGTTCAGCTGGGAGGTGAAATATGCCGTATGGCAACGCTTTTCGTCGAGGAAGGGGAGTGGAGCCGTAAGAGCGAGCGGGAGGGGCATGATGACTCCATGAGCTGCGTATGCGCTGGCGAGGTACGGATCGCGTCAGGCGCTTCTCAAACCCGTGACGGTGAAGGATTCGCAGAAGGTGTCGAACTCCAACCCGCATGACGTTTCCGGGGGGCTGTGAGCTCAACCTGACCCGACCTTACTCCGGGGACAACAAGCCGGCAATGTCGCGGCGTGAACAGTCGGATTCCCGGCGACGTACCAGCGACGCCTCGTACGGCGCGAAGCGCGGGTCGGGACTGGCGGTGGTTGTCCGCGAGCTCATTTCGGTGGTACCGACGGCGACGGCGGCGCCGCGGCAAGCGTCGTCGAACGAGCGGGCGCGCAGCGCATTTGCGGCTCGTGAGCAGGTTGCTGACGGCTACACTGACGACTTGCTGATACGGGACCGCGGTGCGTCGGCTGACCGCAGCTGCCGCCCTGGGGCAATCGGGTGCTGGGGAGAGCAGCGACGAGGCGAGCGGCAATCGTGTGGTGTACGCGGGGAGGTCGCCGACGAGGAGGTGGGCAATGACGGGTCAGGCTCTGGATCCGGACCTGCTTCGGGCGATCGAGGTGTCGGACTGGGATTTACGCCGGCTTGTTGGACCCGCCGAGTGCGTTGTGGTGCAAAGGCAGCTGTCGACGATCGCTGGCCGTGCTCGTCGCGGTGAGGATGTGCTCGCGGAGCTCGTTGCGTTGCTCGACCGGCACCCAGAATTGTTGCGATACGTCTGGTATGTGCGGCGCATGGCGGCACTGGCCCTCCGATTGCGGGAGGAGGAAGAGCGCTGGCCCGTGCAAATCCAGCAGGTACAACAGCAGCAGGTGCAACAGCAGCAGCAACAGTATGTACAGATCCCAGGCACGGGACGGTACGAGAAGGCACGGTTGATCAACACGCTGGTTGTCGATGCCGCCGCAGACGAGAGAGTCCTGTCGGAAGGCGAGTGGCTGCGGCCTGGACGGCATTACGAGATCCTGGTCAGCGTCGGACACTATGTAGAGGGGAGTCTGCTCGCCTTCAAGGAAGCCGATTGGCCTTCCGAGGCTCTGCCCGACACAGGGCTATGGCTGCGCGCCGTGTTGTCGCTGCCCGGCGCACGTGACCCGATCGTCGAACACCTCTCCTTCCCTCCGACGGCGAAAGTTTCGTCTGCGACTGCGATTTCGGGCACGAACACGCCACGAGTTGTCGCCCACGGCAGTGGGCCCGATTCACGCTGGCAGCGCCCACCGCGCCGACCGTCATCCGCGCCGAGCTCGTCCTGTACTACGAGGTCACGGCCGTCCATGTGCAAGAACTAACCCTTCCGGTCGGACAGCATCCAGGCGAGCGCCTCGGCTCGCGCACGGTGGCGCGACTGACCACAACGTTCAACACCGTCGACGATATGGTTGGTCGTGCCGCTTCCCTGGTGGTGTCGTCGGCAACATCGAGGGTGGTCGTCAATGGCCTGAATTTCGCTGATCTGCCCTTCATCATCTCCGCTCAGGCGGCCGACACATCTGCGCTCAACGCCCGAATCCTCTTGTATCAAGCGCATTTCGATGTTCGGGGAAACCGGAAATACTCGCGATATGACAACGATTT